>JBDIAU010000476.1:0-2502 GCA_039812565.1 Beutenbergiaceae bacterium | reverse complement strand
CCCTGGTCCCGGCCCGCGGGCAGGGGCCATGCGGCAGGATGAGCGCCATGACCTACACGCTCGTCCTGCTCCGCCACGGCGAGAGCGACTGGAACGCCAAGAACCTGTTCACCGGCTGGGTCGACGTGCCCCTCTCCGAGAAGGGTGTCGAGGAGGCCAAGCGCGGCGGCGCGCTGCTGACCGAGGCCGGGGTGCTCCCCGACATCCTCCACACGTCCCTCCTGCGGCGGGCGATCACGACGGCGAACCTCGCCCTCGACGCCGCCGACCGGCACTGGATCCCGGTCAAGCGCGACTGGCGGCTCAACGAGCGCCACTACGGCGCTCTGCAGGGCAAGAACAAGAAGCAGACCCTCGACACGTACGGCGAGGAGAAGTTCACGCTCTGGCGCCGCTCCTACGACGTGCCGCCGCCGCCGATCGACCCCGACGACGAGTTCTCCCAGGCGCACGACCCGCGCTACGCCGGTGAGCCGATCCCGCTGACCGAGTGCCTCAAGGACGTCCTCGAGCGCGCTCTCCCGTACTGGGAGAACGCGATCGTCCCCGACCTGCGCTCGGGCAAGGTGGTCCTCGTGACCGCGCACGGCAACTCGCTGCGCGCCCTCGTGAAGCACCTCGACGGCATCTCCGACGAGGGCATCGCCAAGCTCAACATCCCGACGGGCATCCCGCTGGTCTACGAGCTCGACGAGGACCTCAAGCCCGTGACCGCGGGTGGCCGCTACCTCGACCCCGAGGCCGCCGCCGCCGCGATCCAGGCGGTCGCCAACCAGGGTCGCTGACCTCACCGACGACGACGGCGCCCCTTCCGCGTGGAGGGGGCGCCGTCGTCGTGCCGGGGTGTCGTCGCCGGGCCCGGGCGGGCCCGCCTGGGCCGGTCTACTTGTAGGCGTCGCCGGTGTCGACGTAGCCCTCGGTGGTGAACGACGCCGCGTCCCCGGTGACCAGGTAGACCACGCGACGGGCGACGGAGACGGCGTGGTCGCCGAAGCGCTCGTAGTAGCGCCCGAGCAGCGTGATGTCGACGATCTGCTGGCTCGAGAAGGCGTCCTGCTGCGTGAGCGTCGCGCGGAAGGTCTCGCGGTGCAGGGCGTCGAGGATGTCGTCGGCGGCCTCGATCCGGGCGGCGAGCTCGAGGTCGCGCGAGGCGAGCAGCTCGGCGACGGAGCGGGCCGCGTTCACGGCCGCGGCGGACATCTCGTCGAAGGTGTGGGCGAGCTCGTGCGGCACGGCGCGCTGCGGGAAGCGGCCGCGGGCGATCTGGGCGACGTGCCGGGCGAGGTCACCCATGCGCTCGATGGAGGCGCTCATCCGCAGGGCGGTGACGACGAGCCGGAGGTCGCCGGCCACGGGCCCCTGGCGTGCGAGGAGGTCGACGCAGCGCTCGTCGAGCACGCGCTCGAGGTCGTCGATGTGGACGTCCGCGTCGATGACCTTCTCGGCCAGCGACAGGTCGGCCTTCTTCAGGGCGATCGACGCCTGCTCGATGGCGGTCGCGACGTGGGTGGCCATCTGGACGAGGTCGTCGCCGACCTGCTCCAGCTCGCGGTTGAACAGCTCTCGCACCGGCGCTTCTCCTTGCCGAGGGGGTGCGCCCACGGGCCCGGCGGTCACCGGGTGCCTCCCGCCCGGACGCGCGGGACAGTCTAGGTGGCTCGCTCCGGAGGTCCCGGTCCGCGCCCACGCGACTCACGGTCGCAGCCGAAGGTGAACGCGAGGGGCTGCGTCGGTGAACGACGGGGGTCGCCCCGTCGGACGCCCGGCGACGCGTCCCGGGACGGCGTCCGCGGCCCCCTACCCTGGCAGGGTGCAGGACACATGGACGCTGGTCACCGTCGGGCTGCTGGCCTTGTTCACGGTGTCCGTGGCGGTCGTGGCGTTCCGCTGGAGCGAGCGCGAGCAGCGCCGGCTCGTGCGGCGCGAGCACGTGTCGCCGGTCGAGGGCGACGTCGCGGCCGTGCTCGCCGCGGTGCGGGCGATCGCCGTCATCGTCGGCCCCGACGGCGAGGTCCTGCGCGCCAACCCGGCCGCGTACGCCTTCGGGCTGGTGCGGGCGGGGCGGCTGGTGCACCCCGTGATGCGCCAGCTCGTCGACGCGGTCCGGCGCGACGGCGCGACCCGGGAGCGCGAGATCGACATCCCGCGAGGCCCCGGCGAGAGCCCGGGCCTGCACATCCTGCGCGTCTCGGTCGCGGGCCTGGCCGGGGACCGGGTGCTGCTGCTCGCGGACGACGAGACGGCCGCCCGCCGGCTCGAGGAGGTCCGTCGCGACTTCGTCGCCAACGTCTCGCACGAGCTCAAGACCCCGGTCGGCGCGATCGCCCTCCTCGCGGAGACGATCATCGCCGCAGCCGACGACCCCGACGCCGTCGTCCGTTTCACCGAGCAGCTCCAGCGGGAGGCGACCCGCCTCACCGCCCTGGTCCAGGAGATCATCGACCTGTCGCGCCTGCAGGGGCCCAACCCGCTGGTCGACATCACGCTCCAGGAGGTCGACGA
>JBDIAU010000475.1:0-2511 GCA_039812565.1 Beutenbergiaceae bacterium | reverse complement strand
GCACGCTCGGGGTCTCCGCCGTCGTCTACATGCCCGCGGACGCCGCCCTGCCGAAGGTCGAGGCCACCCGCAACTTCGGCGCCGAGGTGCGGCTGTGGGGGCGCACGGTCGACGAGTCGCTGGCGGAGGCCCGGGCCGTGGCCGAGACCTCCGGCCGCGTCCTCGTCCACCCCTTCGACCACCCCGACGTCGTCGCGGGGCAGGGGACCATCGGGCTGGAGATCCTCGAGCAGCTGCCGCGGCCGCGCACGGTGCTCGTGCCCACCGGGGGCGGCGGGCTGCTCGCCGGCATCGCCGTCGCCCTGGCCGGGACCGGCGTGCGCGTCGTCGGGATCCAGGCGGCGGGGGCCGCTGCCTGGCCGCGTTCGCTCGACGCGGGCCGCCCGGTGCCGCTGACCACGATGAGCACCATGGCCGACGGGATCGCCGTCGGGCGCCCCGGGGAGGTGCCCTTCGAGATCGTCTCCGACCTCGGGCTCGAGGTCCGCACCGTCGGCGAGGAGCAGATCGCCCGGGCCCTGCTCGCCGTCGCGGAACGCTCGAAGCTCGTCGTCGAGCCCGCGGGCGCCGTCGGGGTCGCCGCCCTCCTGGAGGATCCCGGCGCGTTCGAGCCGCCCGTCGTCGTCGTGCTCTCCGGCGGCAACGTCGACACCCTGCTGCTCGTGGGCGTCCTGCGGCACGGGCTGTCCGTCGCCGGACGCTTCCTCTCGCTGCGGGTCCGGGTGGTGGACCGGCCGGGGTCGCTGGCGACGCTCCTCGGCCACCTCGCCTCCACCGGCGCGAACATCGTCTCGATCCAGCACCTGCGGACCGGCGTCGAGCTCCTCCTCGGGCAGGCCGACGTCGAGCTCGAGGTCGAGACCCGCGGTCTCGACCACTGCTCGCAGGTCCTCGACCGCCTGCACCAGGCGGGCTACGACGTGCGCGAGCCCTGACGGGGCGTCAGCCCGTGAACGGCGCCACCCGGACGACCTCGACCGCGATGCTCCGGCCGTTCGGCGCCTGGTAGGAGGCGCTCTCCCCGGCCGCGAGGCCGAGGATCGCCGACCCGAGCGGCGACTTCTCCGAGAACACGTCCAGGTCGGTGCCGCCGGCCACCTCGCGCGAGCCGAGGAGGAAGACCATCTCCTCGCCGCCGACGAGGGCGGTGACGACCGTCCCCGGCTCGACGACGCCCGCCTCGCTCGGGGCGTCGCCCACCTGGGCGTGGCGCAGGATGTCGTCGAGCTGACGGATCCGCGCCTCCTGCTTCGCCTGCTCCTCGCGGGCGGCGTGGTAGCCGCCGTTCTCCTTGAGGTCGCCCTCGGCGCGGGCCTCGTCGATCTTCTGCGCGATCTCCGTCCGGCCCGGGCCCTTCAGGTGCTCGAGCTCCGCGTTGAGGCGGTCGTACGCCTCCTGCGTCAGCCACGTCGTGGTCTCGGCCACGGTTCCTCCCACACTGCTCGGCGTGCCACCTCGGTGGCGTCGGCGCGCCGCGTCCCCGTGAGCGTGGTGCGGCGGCCGGCGTGGCCGCTCGACTCGTGGCGAGCCGAATCGCGGTCGTGGCGCTGCTGCGCATGCTGCGCCGCACGGGAGCGGCCCGATCGTCCAACCGTACCAACGCCTGCCCGCGCCCCGCGACGCGGGGCCGCGCCCACCCCGTCCCGGGGGCCGGTCAGGGCTCGGCGACCGCGTCGCACGCCTGCACGACGCCCGTGGTGGCGGGTGCGCTGGTGGCTACGCGCGTCGTCACGGTGACGGTCCGGTCCTCGCTCGGGCCCACGGTCACGTCCACCGCGCCCACCTCGGCGAACGCCTCGCTCAGGGCGCGGACCCGGCAGACGAGCGTCGCGTCGGGGTCCCGGACCACGACGAAGGTCACGTCGATCGTCGTCTCGTCGACGATCTCGAAGCCGGCGTCCTGGGTGCGCACGGGGACCGTCATGATCCCCCAGCCCACCCACGCCAGGGCGAGCAGGCCGACGGCGGCGACGACGACGGCCACCACCGCGACACGCGAGCGTCCGGGCCCTGGGGCGCCGCCGTAGCGCTGCGCCAGCAGCGCCGCCGTCTCCTCGTCCGGTCGCGCGGTCATCCCGACATTCTCGCAGCCGGGCGTAGCCTGGGCGGCGCCCGCGGCCGCCCGTCCGCCGGCAGAGGGAGGCGCACCACCGTGACACCCGCGACGTCCGCCGCCGCGCTCGCGCTGCTGCCGGCTGCGACCGAGGGGCCGGACCTGCAGGACCCGTACGTCGTCAGCCCGGGGATGGCCGGCTTCCTCGTCTTCCTCGTCCTGGCCCTGGCGTGCTGGCTGCTCTACCGGTCGCTGCTCACGCAGCTGCGGCGCGTCGACGTCCGAGCCCGGCTGCGGGCCGAGGAGGCGGCCGCGGCGCGCGCCGCCGCCGGGGCGGACGCGTCGGCAGGGGACGGACAGGAGGAGAGCCGGTGATCCGCGTCGCCGTCGTCCAGCTCGACGCCGGCGACGGCGCCGCCGACGCCCGGGCCCGTGCCGTCGACGCGGTCGCCGCCGCG
>JBDIAU010000474.1:0-2512 GCA_039812565.1 Beutenbergiaceae bacterium | reverse complement strand
ATGGCGCTCGTCCTCACCGGGCTCGGCATCACCAGCCTGTCGATGTCGACCGGCGCCCTGCCGGCCGTGCGCTTCGCCATCCGCCAGCACACGCTGGCGCAGTGCGAGGCGATCGCCGAGGCGGCGCTGTCCGCCCGCGGCGCCATCGACGGCCGCGCGGCCGCCGTCGACCTCATGACGGCGACCGCCCGGGAGGGCCTCGGCCTGTAGCTCCTCCCGACCGGACCACGGCCGGCCGGCGCGTCCCATGGACGCGTCGGCCGGCCGTCCCACGTCCGGGGGTCGAGTCCGCCAGGATGGACGGCGGCACCCGACCCCCGCGACCTGGAGACACCCACGTGAGCACCCCGCCGCCTCGCCACGAGGCCACCACCGAGTACCGCATCGAGCACGACACGATGGGCGAGGTCCGGGTGCCGGCCTGGGCGAAGTACCGGGCCCAGACGCAGCGGGCCGTCGAGAACTTCGCGATCAGCGGCACGGGTCTGTCCCGCCCGCACATCGCCGCGCTCGCGCAGATCAAGCGCGCCGCGGCGCTGGCCAACGCCGACCTCGGCATCCTCGACGGCGCGGTGGCCGAGGCGATCGTCGAGGCGGCGGCCGAGGTGGCGCAGGGCCGCTGGGACGCGCACTTCCCGGTCGACGTGTTCCAGACCGGCTCCGGCACCTCCTCGAACATGAACATGAACGAGGTGGTCGCGCAGCTCGCGACGGAGCGGCTCGGCGCCCCGGTGCACCCGAACGACCACGTCAACGCCTCGCAGTCCTCCAACGACGTGTTCCCGGCGTCGATCCACGTGGCGGCGGCGTCCGCCGTCGTCGGGGACCTGCTCCCGGCCCTGGACGTGCTGGCCGCCTCGCTCGAGCGCCGGTCGGTGGCCTTCGCCGACGTCGTGAAGTCCGGCCGGACCCACCTCATGGACGCGACCCCCGTGACGCTCGGCCAGGAGTTCGGCGGCTACGCCGCGCAGGTGCGGGCGGGGTCCGCGCGGGTGGAGGCCGCCCTGCCGCGCCTGCTCCAGCTGCCGCTCGGCGGCACCGCCGTCGGCACCGGCATCAACACGCCGCCGGGCTTCCCGCAGCGCGTGATCGCCCTGGTCGCCGAGGCCACCGGCCTGGCGCTCACCGAGGCGCCGGACCACTTCGCCGCGCAGGGGGCGATGGACGGCCTCGTCGAGACCTCGGGCGCGCTGCGCACGTACGCGGTGTCCCTCGTGAAGGTCTGCAACGACCTGCGGTGGATGGGCTCGGGACCGCGGACCGGTCTCGCGGAGATCCGGATCCCCGACCTGCAGCCCGGCTCCTCGATCATGCCCGGCAAGGTGAACCCCGTGATCCCCGAGGCGACGCTGATGGTCGCCGCGCAGGTCATCGGCAACGACGCGACCGTGGCGTTCGCCGGGGCGTCGGGGACGTTCGAGCTCAACGTCATGCTCCCCGTCATCGCCCGCAACCTGCTCGAGTCGATCACGTTGCTCGCGAACGCGAGCCGCCACCTCGCGACCAAGTGCGTCGACGGCATCGAGGCCGACGACGAGCGCTGCCTGCGCCTGGCCGAGTCGTCGCCGTCGATCGTGACGCCGCTCAACCGGTTCATCGGCTACGAGAACGCCGCCGCGATCGCCAAGCACGCCGTCAAGGCGGACCTGACGATCCGCGAGGCGGCGCTGGCGCTCGGCTTCGTCGAGCGGGGCGAGCTGACGGTCGAGCAGCTCGACGCCGCCCTCGACGTCCGCACCATGACCCACCCCTGAACCCAGTCGCCCACCCGCCGCCGCACTCACAGTCCCGCCGAACGCACCGTTGGTCGGCCGAGACCGAGGTCTCGGCCGACCAACGGTGCGTTCGGCGGGGTGGGGGTGGGGGGCCGGGGTGGGGGAGAGGGGGCGGCTCAGGCCAGGAGGGCGACCGCCTGGCGGGCGATCTCCAGCTCCTCGTTCGTCGGCACGACCAGGACGGTCACCTCGGCGCCGTCGGGCGAGATGACCGTCGGCACCTTCGGGCGGACCGCGTTGCGCTCGGGGTCGACGGCGATCCCGAGCCGCTCGAGGCCCGCGAGCGCGTGGGCGCGCACCTCGGCGTCGTTCTCGCCGATGCCGGCCGTGAACGCGATGGCGTCGACGTGGCCGAGCTGGGCGTAGTAGGCGCCGACGTAGCCCTTGAGCCGGTGGTAGTAGACCTCGAGGGCCAGGTGGGCGGCCTCGTCGCCGGCCTCGTCGGCCGCGTGCACGTCGCGCATGTCCGTGCGCCCGCACAGGCCGAGCATCCCGGAGCGGCGGTTGAGCAGCACGTCGATGTCGTCCGTGCTCATCCCCGCGACGCGCTGGAGGTGGAAGACGACGGCCGGGTCGATGTCGCCCGAGCGCGTGCCCATGACGAGGCCCTCGAGCGGGGTCAGGCCCATGGACGTCTCCACGGACAGGCCACCGCGCACCGCCGTCGCCGACGCGCCGTTGCCCAGGTGGAGCACGATGATGTTGAGCTCCTCGACGGGCCGCCCGAGCGCCTCCGC
>JBDIAU010000473.1:0-2519 GCA_039812565.1 Beutenbergiaceae bacterium | reverse complement strand
GAACAAGCCCCGCACCGCAGCGACCACCGCCCGCGCCAAGTCCACGGGCGTGGCCACGGACGCGCCGCCGGCCGGCGCGTCACCCGCGTCGCCTCCGGTCGCACCGCCCGCGCACGGTCTGCTAGCCTCGAACACATGTTCGAGACTACCAGCACCGACCGACTCCTGCGCAAGCGACCGCACCACCCCGGGGAGAACCGGTGCCGCAGGCTCGGAGACGCGATCCTGCCGGCGCGTCTTCGCGAGCCGCTCACGACCGGCGGCCCCAGGCGGCGACAGGCACGAGGCGAGGGCTCAGGCCGGATCGGCCACCGGCCCACCCCGCCGAGCACCGGGCAGGCTCACCTCGAACCTGCACCCCTCGCTGGTGGACGCGACAGCCACCTGTCCGCCGTGGCGCGTCACCACCTGGTCGACGATGGCGAGCCCCAGCCCCTCTCGGCCGCGCTCACCGTGGGGGGACCCTTGCCAGCCGGGTTCGAAGAGGTGGTCGAGGTCGCCCGGCGCGATCCCACCGCACGTGTCGTCGACGGCGATCCGCGCTTCGCCGTCGACCATTCGGCCGACCACCCGGACCGTCCCCCCGACGACGCTGGAGCGCACGGCGTTCCCCACGAGATTCTCGAGCACTCTCGCGAGGTCGCTCGCGGATCCCGGCACCTCGAGCCCGTTCTCGACGTTGACGACAAGCGCGACGCCACGTCTCGTGGCGACGGGCCTCACGCCGAGGACGATGCCGTCGAGCAGGTCCGCGAGCCGGACCGGCGCGGTCTGCGGGACGGCTGCCTCGGGGATGTCGGTGCGGGCGAGCTCGGACAGGTCGTCGAGCATCCGCGCCATCCGATCGGCGGCCGCGACGATGCCCGCGTACGCGGCCTTCCGGTCGGACAGCACACCGTCGCTCAGGCCCTCGGCGGCGGCCCGCACCCCGGCGAGCGGCGCACGGAGGTCGTGGCTGACGAACGCGACGACCTGCCGCCGCGCCGACTCCAGCGCACGCTCACGCTCGCGGGACTCCGACAGCCGACGGCGGGTCTCGGCGAGCTCCTCGACGACGGCGGCGAGCTCCGCCGTCACCGGGACCGACACGTGTCGATCCGTCGTCGCCCCGCCGACCGGGCTCGACTCGACGGCCCCCACCGACGCATCCATGGGCCCGCGCAGCTCACCGAGCGCCCTGGCCTGGGCGCCGACCACCCGGACGTCAGCCACGAGGGCCCGTCCGAGCACGACGGCGAGCGCGACGGCAG
Organism: Beutenbergiaceae bacterium; assembly: GCA_039812565.1. GTDB lineage: Bacteria > Actinomycetota > Actinomycetes > Actinomycetales > JAHECE01 > JAHECE01. The sequence continues at coordinate 1,269 of JBDIAU010000473.1, read as the reverse complement.
GAACGGCGGAGGCGACCAGTGCGACGCGGGCGACCCACGCGTCGTGGTCGGAGAGGAACATCGCCCCGACGTTCACCCAGACAGAGACCACCACGGCCACGAACGGCGCCAACGCGGCGAGGACGAGGGCGAGAACGAGCGACACCCTCCTGGCCCGCCGCACGGCAACGGCACCGATCGCGCCCACGACGGCCGTGCACGCCGCAGTCACGCCGATGACGACGAGTGCGTCCGGGTTCACGGTGCGACCACCGCGGGCCCCGAGCCGCTCGACCGACCGGCCTCGGCGAGCAGCTCCTCCAGCTCGGGCCCCGTCCCGAGCCGGTAACCGGCCCCGCGCACCGTCGCGAGGAGCGCCGGTCGGGACGGGTCCGGCTCCAGCTTCTCCCTCAGGCGTCGCACGTGCACGGCGACCGTCGAGTCGTCACCGAACTCCCACCCCCACACCCGGCGCAGGAGCTCGCGGGCGCTGAACGCGCGCCCGGCGTTACGGGCGAGAAACGCGAGGAGGTCGTGCTCCCGGGGTGTGAGGGGCAGCACGCGGCCCGCCACCGACGCCGACCGCGTCGAGGGGTCGACCCGCAGGGGTCCGACGACGACGGGCGTCTGCGCTCCCGGCTGGTCGACGGGCGCCCGGCGCAGGAGCGCCTCGACCCGAAGGACGAGCTCGCGTGGGCTGAACGGCTTGACCAGGTAGTCGTCGGCGCCGACCTCGAGGCCGGCGATCCGGTCGTCCGTCGACCCGAGACCGGACAGCAGGACGACGCGTGTCGGGTCCGCCGCTCCCCGCATGCGTCTGAGCAGGTCGAGACCGGACGGGCCCGGCAGGACGACGTCGAGCACGACGACGTCCGGGGTCCACGTCCGCCAGAGGCGCTCCCCGTCGCGGGCGTCCACCGCGTGCCGACCCTCGTGGCCGGCGGCCCGCAGGTAGGCGAGGACCGTCGTCGAGACGAGGGCGTCGTCGTCGATCACCAGCACGGACGCCATGCTTCACCGTATCCCGTGGCCCGGCATCATCCCGGGCGTGATCCGTCAACCGATCGTCACCTCTGCGACGGTCACGACGTTCGGACTCGGCCGTACGGTCGAGCGGTGCACGCTGAACCCGACACGCTCGTCGACGTCGTGCTGCCGTGCCTCGACGAGGCAGCAGGCCTCGCCTGGCTCCTGCCTCGACTCCCTGCGGGGATGCGGGCCGTCGTCGCGGACAACGGCTCGACGGACGGCTCGGCCGACGTCGCGGCAGCGCACGGAGCTCTCGTCGTC
>JBDIAU010000472.1:0-2522 GCA_039812565.1 Beutenbergiaceae bacterium | reverse complement strand
TGAGCACCTCGACGCCGAGGCGCTCGTCGTGTGGGCGAACCCGGGCGACGTCCTGGCCCGCGAGGTCGCCCGGCTGCCCCGCCTGCGGTGGGTGCAGACCCTGGCCGCGGGCCCGGACCACGTGCTCGCCCTCGACCTGCCCGCGGACGTGGTGATCACGTCGGGCCGGTCGCTGCACGACCTGCCGGTGGCCGAGCACGCCCTCGCGCTCGTCCTCGCGGCGGCCCGGCGGCTCGACCTCGCCGTCCGGGCCCAGGAGGAGCACCGCTGGGCGGACGAGCTCGGCGGCTCGCAGCCGTGGGGCAACACCGCGCGGCTCACCACGCTCTCCGGCGCGCACGTGGTGATCTGGGGGTTCGGCAGCATCGGGGCGACGCTGGCGCCGTACCTCACGATGCTCGGGGCCCGGGTCACGGGCGTCGCCCGCAGCGCGGGGGAGCGGTCCGGGGTGACGGTCGTGACGCGCGCCGAGCTGCCGGGCGTCCTGCCCGACGCCGACGTGCTGATCCTTGTCCTGCCGGCGACGGCACAGACGCGCAACGCCCTCGACGCGGCGACGCTCGCGCTGCTGCCGCGGCGGGCGTGGGTGGTCAACGTGGGCCGAGGGGCGACGGTGGACGAGGACGCGCTCCTGGACGCCCTCCGTGCCGGACGGGTCGCGGGGGCGGCTCTGGACGTCGTCGCCACGGAGCCGCTGCCGGCGGGCTCCGCGCTGTGGGACGCCCCGAACGTGATCCTCACCCCGCACGCGGCGGGCGGGCGGCCGGTCGGGGCCGATGCGCTGGTGGCCGCGAACGTTCGGGCGTGGCTGACCGGGGAGCCGCTGCGCAACCCGGTCGAGCGGGGGTAGCCGGGTGGAAGGACCGGGCGTCGGTCGGGGGAGTTGGGGTCGGAGCTCACGGGCGCGGGCCCGGGCACACGGCAAGGGCCGGCTCCCGCGGGAGCCGGCCCTGTCGTGTTCGTCAGCGACTCGCTGTTCCGACGCCGTTGTCGGAGGGGCGTGTCGCTGATGGCCTCACACCTGGACGAGGCTGCCCTCGGAGGTGATCTGGTCGGCGTCGGGCTCGTCGAACCACTGCCCGTTCTCCCCAAGGTACCGGAACTGCACGGTGGTACCTGCGGGAACGGTGACGGACGCGCTCACGGTGCCGTTGCTGCGGCGACGGAGCGGGTTGGCGCCGGGCTCCCAGCCGTTGAACGACCCGACGACACTCACGTTCTTGACCGGGTGGTCGGCCGGAAGGGAGAACGTGAGGCGCGTGCCAGAGCTCTTCGGGGCGACAGTCTGCTTGAGCACTTCTGAGACCTTTCCTGGAACGACGACGTGCGGGCGTCATCGTCGCAGAGGCCTTGCGGCGGGCCGCGGAGCCGCGCCGCGGGTCGCCCGGATCTGACACGCTGAGTGGCGTGACCGACCGCCAGCCGCCGACCGTCGACGCCGTCGCCTCCCGGCCCGCCGCTCCCGACGTCCTCGGTTCCCCCGCCTCCGACGCCCCGCCGACCTCGCTCGACCCTCTCGGCGCTCTCGCCGACCGGATCTTCGCTGCCGTGCTCTTCGACATGGACGGCACCCTGGTCTCGTCCCGGGCGATCGTCGACCGGTCCTGGGAGCGGCTGCGGCAGGAGTTCGACATCCCGGCGGAGAGGTTCGGTCACATCCACGGCGTTCCCGCCAAGGCCCTCATCGATCGGATGCTCGCGGACCGGTCGCCGGGCGAGCGCGCCGCGGCGCTCGACCGGATCGTCGAGCTCGAGGTCACCGACACCGACGGGATCGAGGTCCTCCCCGGCTCTGTCGCGGCACTCGACCTGCTGGGCGAGGCGCGGCGGTGCGCGATCGTGACGTCGAGCGGACGCGATCTGGCGGCCGTCCGGTTGGCGGTCACGGGGCTCAGCGCCCCGGTCGTCGTCACGGCCGACGACGTCGAGCGTGGCAAGCCGCACCCGGACCCCTTCCTCGAGGGGGCCCGTGCCCTCGGCGTCGCGGCCTCGGAGTGCCTGGTGGTCGAGGACGCCCCGCCGGGGATCGAAGCAGGCCGCGCCGCGGGGTCGGCGGTGCTCGCCCTGGCGACGACGTTCGACGCCGCCCGGCTCGACGGTGACGCCGTGGTGCCGGACCTCGGGGCCGTCCGCTTCGAGCTCGACACCGAGGGCGTGCGGATCCGTCTCGCTTGACGCGGCGCGGGTCGAACCGGCGGCGCGTCGGATCGCTCGGCTCGCGGGTGCGCCGTCCTGCCGGATCACGGCGCCACTGCCGGAGAGCGCGCGGATCGGCAGGCGCAGCACGGTGGCCCCGCCGCCGGCGCACGCAGGAGCGTCGCCACGGCGACCGCCGTCGAGGGCTCCCGATCTACGCAGGTGCTGCTCGACTCGGCGCCGGTCGGTTCCGCCGATCTCGGCTCGGCGGGCGGTGAGTCCGTCCCCTCGTCCCACCCCCGGCGACTCGCCGGGTCGGACGTCGGGCGGCTCGGCGGTTCGTGCGAGTCGTCTGGCTCCCGCCGCCCTGGTCGTCTCGCCGAGGA
>JBDIAU010000471.1:0-2523 GCA_039812565.1 Beutenbergiaceae bacterium | reverse complement strand
CGGGGAGCCGGCGCACCCCGCGGCGAGCACGCCGACGACGGCCGCCGCCAGGGCGGGTGCCACCCGGCCGGCGCCTCGGCCGGGCCGGCGACGAGCGGGGCGTCCGGTGCGCGAGCGTCTCATGTCGATCGATCGTCGCCCCGGCGTCGGGGATGGGGCAACGGGTGAACGCGTGCCGAGACGCCGCGAGCGTCGTCACGCGGCCCGCGCAGCGTCGTCACGCCCGTCCACGCGAACCACTCCACCATGCCCACCCGAAGACCGCACCGGCCGCGTCAGCGGCGCCCGGGACGAGCGTGGCCGCCCCAGCCGCTCCGACAACCATGCCGAGGACGGCGAGCGCGCGCCCGGTCGCGTCCGCGCACCCGCGGGTCCGCCTGGACCCGGACCGGATCTTCGTCGAGGACGGGGTCTGGACCTCAGCGGGCGTCACCGCCGGCATCGACCTCGCCCTCGAGATCCTGCGGCGCCACCACGGCAGCGAGATGGCCGCAGACGTCTCTCGCCACCTGGTCGTGGATCTCCAGCGTGCGGGCGGGCAACGTGCGTCGAGCGGATCCGCATCGACGCCGCCCGGCGCCTCCTCGAACGTACCGACGACGGGCTGTCCCGCGTGGCGAGGAGCCGCGGCTACCCGGCGCTCGCCACGTTCCACCGGGCCTTCCGGCGCCTCGTCGGCATCACCCCCCGGCGAGTACCGCGAACGCTTCGGCCTCGTGCCGGCGATCACCGACCGGGCCGACGCGGTGGACCCGGGGGCTCCGCCTCAGGCGTCGGCGTCGACCAGGCCCTCGCCGACGGCCTCCTCCGAGGTCGAGAAGCCCACGTAGCGGATCGCTGGACTGCCCGTCTCGTAGGCGGTGAAGTAGATCGGCCGCTCCGTCTGCAGGAGGTGGTACACCTCGTCGAACCGGTGCCGGTCCATCTTCACGGTGTGGAACGACGCCCCGATGGACACGTTGTCGGCCGGGGCCGTCACCGGGAACTGGACCGAGACGCTGTCACCGCTCGCGAGCTCGAGCCTGATGGAGCGGTCGTAGTCCAGCGTGCTCGACTGGAACACGTCCACCTCGTAGCTGCTGACCTGCTGGTTCCACACGAACGGCATCGCCGGCTCCCTTGTCCGTCGTCGGGTCAGTCCCGAGTCTCGACCATGTCGACCGAGGGGTCGAGGCTCGGCCGGCACGGCACGCATCGCGGACACCCCGGTCGCGCCGGCCCGTGGATACGGCCGCGGCCCGCACGGCCTCGTCCACGGCGCCACCGAACCTCCCGCGCCGACCTCGACGCGACGGCACGGCGACCTTCGACCGCTTCATGGCCGTCACCACCCACCACTACCCACCGGCCGCTAGTTCGCACCCGGGGCTCGAGGTCGCACCGTGGGACGTGCGATCTGGACAGAGAGGTGCGAACTCGGCGGAGGGGGTGGGCTGGGCCGGGGGTCAGGTGGCGGCCGTGGACGTAGGTCCCACCGCGCGAGGGGTCGCCGAGGGCGAGGCTGAAGGGTCCGACCGCTCGTCGTCCGGGGTCCCCGCGGCAGACCGGGGCGCCGGCGCCGGGCACGAAGGAGTCACCGTGTCGACCGAAGCGACCTCCCGCCCCGCGGCCTACCCGGCCCGGCTGAGCGCCCAGCCCCTCCCGACCGGCCTCTCGCCGGCCCTCTGGCTCGTCAAGTGGCTGCTCGTGATCCCGCACCTCGTGGTTCTCGCGTTCCTCTGGATCGCGTTCGCCTTCCTGACCTTCATCGCGTTCGTCGCGATCCTGTTCACCGCCCGCTACCCCCGCGGGATCTTCGAGTTCAACGTGGGCGTCCTGCGGTGGACCTGGCGCGTCGCCTACTACTCCTACGGTGCGCTCGGCACGGACCGGTACCCACCCTTCACGCTCGCCGACGTGCCGGACTACCCGACGACCTTCACCGTGGCGTACCCGGAGCGGCTCTCCCGCGGGCTGGTCCTCGTGAAGTGGTGGCTTCTCGCCATCCCCCAGTACGTCGTGGTCGGGCTGATCGTCGGGCCGCAGATCAGCTACGAGACCGCCGACGGCACGAAGTACGCCGGCCACATCGGGCTCGTCGGCATCCTCGTGCTGGTCGCCGCGTTCGCGCTTCTGTTCACCAGCCGATACCCCCGCGGCGTGTACGACCTGCTCCTCGGCCTCAACCGGTGGACCTACCGCGTCTCCGCCTACGTGAGCCTGATGACCGACGCCTACCCGCCCTTCCGGCTGGACCAGGGTCCGACCGAGGCGGGAGACCCCGTCCCGGGTGCCCACCCGACGTCCCCGTGAACCCACGCACACATCCGGTGCTCGTGCGACGGATGTGACGGCGATCAGCGGCGTGTCGCCCGGCCCGCGTCCCGGTTGTGTACGTCCGTGCACGGGGACGCCCTGCCGTTGGGACTCGTGAGGACCTACCGTGGCCTCGAGGCGCCGGCCGGCGCGTCGTGCGGTGACGTCACGTTCGAAGACATGGAGGCGCGATGCGCAAGCGGACCATCCCGGCGGCCCAGGAGGACG
>JBDIAU010000470.1:0-2527 GCA_039812565.1 Beutenbergiaceae bacterium | reverse complement strand
CGACGAGACGCAGCGGGAGTCGATCCTGCGGATCGCCGGACGCTGCCCGGTCCACCGCACGCTCACCCACGACGTCATCGTCGAGACGGAGCTGGTGCCGGCTGCGGCGCCGGCGCCCACGCCGACCGCCTGACTGCGCGGAACCTCGCGTGCGCCGGGCGCGACGGAGGTTCCGCACAGACCGCCCGGTGGGCGCTCAGACCAGCCCGAAAGCGCCGGTGCTCGACGTCGACCGGCGCCCTCCCCATCCCGCCGAACGCACTGTTGGTCGGGTGAAACCGGTCTTTCGGCCGACCAACAGTGCGTTCGGCGGGGTGGGGTGGGGGTCAGCGGGTGAGGCTGGCGCCGTTGGTGCGGATGACCTCGGCGTACCAGTGGAAGGACTTCTTCGTGTAGCGCTCGAGGGTGCCGGTGCCGTCGTCGTTGCGGTCGACGTAGATGAAGCCGTAGCGCTTGGAGAGCTGGGCGGTGGAGGCGGAGACGAGGTCGATGGGTCCCCAGGTGGTGTAGCCGAGGAGGTCGACGCCGTCGGCGAGGGCCTCGCCGACCTGGACGAGGTGGTCGTTGAGGTAGGAGATCCGGTAGTCGTCGAGGACGGTCTTGGTGCCGTCGACCTCGACGAGGACGTCCTTGGCGCCGAGGCCGTTCTCGACGATGAACAGGGGCTTCTGCCAGCGGTCCCAGAACTGGTTGAGCACGATCCGGAGGCCGACGGGGTCGATCTGCCAGCCCCACTCGCTGGCGGGCAGGGTCGGGTTCGGGACGCCGCCCATGATGTTGCCCTCGCCCGTGGCCTTCTGGGCGGGGTCGGCGGTCTCGCAGATGCTCATGTAGTACGAGAACGAGACGAAGTCGACCGTGTGCTTCAGGATCTCCCGGTCCTCGGGGGTGATGTCGAGCTCGATGCCGTGCTCGCGGAAGTAGCGCAGGGCGTAGCCGGGGTAGTAGCCGCGGGTGTGGACGTCGCTGAACATCAGGTTCGCGTGGTCGGCGTGCATGACGGCCAGGACGTCGGCCGGGTCCGGGGTCAGGGGGTAGATCGGCATCGAGATGACCATGCAGCCGACCTTGAGCTCCGGGTTGACCTCGTGCGCGATCTTCGTGGCCAGCGCGGAGGCGACGAGCTCGTGGTGCGCGGCCTGGAACAGGTCCTGCTCGCTGAGCTCTTCCTTCGGGGTGTTGATGCCCCCGGACAGCAGCGGCGCGTGCAGCACGGAGTTGATCTCGTTGAAGGTGAGCCAGTACCGGACCCGGTGGCCGTACCGGTCGAACAGGACCCGGACGTAGCGCTCGTAGAAGCCGATGAGGTCGCGGGAGACCCAGCCGTCGTAGGTCTCGGCCAGGTGCAGCGGGGTCTCGTAGTGGGAGATCGTGACCAGGGGCTCGATGCCGTGCTTCTCCAGCTCGTCGAGCACGCGGTCGTAGAACGCCAGGCCCTCCTCGTTCGGCTCCGCCTCGTCACCGCGGGGGAAGATCCGCGACCACGCGATGGAGAACCGGAACACCCCGAACCCCATCTCCGCGAGCAGCGCGATGTCCTGCGCGTACCGGTGGTAGAAGTCGATGCCCTCGAGCTTGAGGTTGTCCGGCGTCGGTGCCGGCGTGCGCGGCGCCATGATCCCCTTCGGCATCACGTCCTGGATCGACAGCCCCTTGCCGCCCTGGTCGTACGCGCCCTCGAGCTGGTTCGCCGCCGTCGCCCCACCCCACAGGAAGCCGGGCGGGAAGGGGGTGGTCGGCGTCGGATCGGTGGTCGTCATCGTCTGCTCCGGGTGTCTCGAGGTTGTGTGCGGGCGGTGCGTCGTGCCGGCGCGGTCGTCGTGGTGCCCGGGCGTCGACGTGTCGGCAGCACCGGCGAGACGTCGAGCCCGCGCGCTGACTCGTGTCAGTGACGCGTGTAAGTAGGATCGCACGGCCGTCGCCCCATCGCAAGAGGGCGGGCGCCGTCGTGGTCGCTCCTTGCTCGCCTGCCGACGGCGCCGCTACTGTCACGTGTCAGTAGCAGGCTGGGAGGACGGGAAGGAGAGGGACGTGAGCCGACCGCGTCGGGCGACGAGCAGCGACGTCGCGCGCCTCGCCGGGGTCTCGCGGGCGACCGTCAGCTACGTCCTCAACGGCCGGGCCGACCAGTCGATCCCCGAGGCGACCCGGGCCCGGGTCCTCGCCGCCGCGGCCGACCTCGCGTACGTGCCGAACGCTGCGTCCCGGGCGCTGCGCGCCGGCGAGTCGCGCCTGGTCCTGCTGGTGAACCCCGGCATGCCGTGGGGCAGCAACGTGCGGACCCTCGTCGACACGCTCACCGCCGCGACGGCGCGCTCCGGCCGCTCGCTCGTGATGTGGCAAGGCCTCGAGCCCGGCGGTCTCGCCGGCGTGCTCGGTCATCTCGACCCGTGCGTCGTCATCGCGCTGGGCGTGCTCGACCCGCGCGACGCCGGCGTGCTGGCCGACGTCGGAATCCCCCTCGTCGACGCAGGCATCGACTCCGCCGTCAACGCCGGGCCGCTGCCCTCGGGGCTGCAGGTCAGGC
>JBDIAU010000469.1:0-2527 GCA_039812565.1 Beutenbergiaceae bacterium | reverse complement strand
GGGCCACGGCGCAAACATCGTCTACGACCGGCTGCGCAGCACCGGGTACGAGGTGTTCGCCGTCAACCCCAACGCGGACACCCTCGACGGCGAGCCCTCCTACGCCGACCTGCACGCCATCCCGGGCGGGGTCGACGCCGTCGTCATCGGCACCTCCCCCCGTCACGCCGAGGCGACCGTGCGCGAGGCGGTCGACCTCGGCATCCGCCACGTGTGGATGCACCGCTCGGTCGACGCCGGGAGCGTCGACGCCGACGCTGTGGCGCTCGGCCGTGAGCACGGCATCACGGTCATCGACGGCGGCTGCCCTCTGATGTACGGCCCCACGGCGGACACCGGCCACCGGATCATGTGCCGTGTCCTCACGTGGACCGGCAAGGTGCCGAGGCACGTCTGACGGCCACGGGCCCGGGCAGACGGCGGATCAGCCGGCTCGCGACGGAGCTCAGGCCCGCTGACCACGCTCGGCCGGCGGCCACGCGTCGTCGTGCTCCTCGGCGGGTCGCCCGGTGTGGACGGCGGCCAGGACGACCTGCCTGCGCAGCCTCGCGCGCAGGCTGCGCCCGACGATCGCGTCGACGTAGACGGCTCGGTCCACGCTGGCGTAGGCCATCAACGCCGCCCGCTTCGCCTCCAGGTCGGCGCCCGTGACGTTCACCGGGCGGGACACGCTTCGGTAGCCCTGGTACGACACCAGGACGTGCTCCACCGCGCAGGATCGGCTCGCTTCGCGGGTGAAGAGGGCAGCGGCACGGTGGTCCGAATGATCTCCGTTCGCGCCCGGCTGGGTGAAGTCCAGGGTGCGCACGGTCGCGGGCCCGAAGCCGTTCATCAGCTCGGTCAACGCCGAGGTCAGCCGGATCGCGGAGTAGCTCGCCGAACCGTCCACGGCCGAGACGGCCGGTAGTGCGCCGTCCCACAGCTTCCGCAGGCTCTGGTGCCCGTGCCGGCGATATCCCGCGCCCGACCGCGAGCCGTCGGGCAGCCGCAGGAACACCAGCGACACGGTCGGCGCACCGACCAGGGTCTCCATGCGGACCGAACGAGCGGCGACCGTGACGCTCGACGTCGCCCACACGTCGGCGACGCCCGCCATGTGCGCGTACGCCGCCCGCGGTCCACCCTCGCGCTTCGACCACCACGACCGCCCGTTCCCGGCGTCTCCGGCCGTGAGGTAGACGACGCGCACCCGACGGCCGGCCTCGACGTCATGCAGGAGATCCGGGCACTGGAAGATCAGGTCGTCGTCCTCGTGCGCGACGACGCTCATGACACCGTCGGGGCCCGCGGCAGGCGAGGGCCACCCGATCGCCTCATCGGTGCTCACCACCGCGTGCTCGGTCACCACGGGCTCATCGAGCCAGGTCACGACGACATTCTCGCAACGTCGCGCGTCTGAGCACCAGTTCGCTCCCGAGCGCAGAGGCGCGCGCGGACAGGCTGCCGGACGCGCGCGACTACCCGGCGTCGCGCGTCGACCTCGTGAGCAGACGCTCGAGGCGGACGAAGTCGCGACGGAGGATGCGACCTGCCACGGGCGTCGGGACCACGGCGCCGAGCAGTCGCAGCCAGCCGTCGACGTCGCCCTCGTAGGTGGCGTGCACCCGGGTCGCGACGCCGTCGGGGGCGCATCGGTACTCCACGGTCGAGTTCCACGGCGACGACGATCCCCACACCACGCGTCGATCCGGCTCGAGGACGAGGAGCTCGTCGACGAAGTCGAAGGGGAACGGGCCGACGCGGTCCGTGGCCGCCCAGCGGGACCCGACCCGGACCGGACCGTCGTCGAGCCGTCGACGCCGCACGACGGCGGGGACGAAGGTGGGCCAGGTGCACGGGTCCGCCAGGTGCGCGAAGACCGGCTCGACGGGCGCGCCGATCCGAGCCTCCACCTCGACACGACGCCACATCGGCTGCTCTCCCTCGTGCGCGCTCGAATCGCGACCTCGCTGGACGCGACCGTGGTCGGTCTCCGGCCGAGCGTCAAGGGGCGGGACGTCAACCGCCGCCGACGCCGCCCGGGCCCACCCGCTCGTACGCTCGTGGGGTCGCGGAAGGAGCGCCCATGTATCGGTTCCTTCTCCTGCTCCACGTCATGGCCGCGACCGTCTGGGTCGGCGGCGCCGTGGTCGTCCAGCTGCTCGGGGTGCGCGTCCAACGATCGGCGGACCCGACGGACCTTCCCCGCCTGGCACGACACGTCGAGGCGGTCGGCAACGTCGCCTTCGTCCCCGCGGCCGTCCTGCTGCTCCTGAGCGGTGCCGTGATGACCGCGCAGGTGTGGGCCTTCAGCCAGACGTGGATCCTGATCGCGATCGTCCTGTGGCTGCTCTCAGCCGTCGCCGGCGGCGTCTACCTGGCTCCGCGAGCCAAGCGCGTCGTCGCGCTCTTCGAGGCCGAGGGCCCGACCTCGGTCACCGCCCGCCGACTCATGGCACGGCTCTTCGTCGTCTCCCGGATCGAGCTCGCGAGCTTCGCCGTGATCCTCGCGCTCATGGTCTACAAGCCCGGCGCGTGACGCCCGGCC
>JBDIAU010000468.1:0-2536 GCA_039812565.1 Beutenbergiaceae bacterium | reverse complement strand
AGGTGGACGTGGACGCGCAGGTCAGCGCCTCCTTCGACAAGCCCGCCACCGGCACCGGTGCGGACCTCATCCTCACCGGCCGGTACGTCAGCTCCGGGAACGAGTACCGGGCGCAGGCCAAGGTCCGCCCGACCGGCGCGGTCCAGCTCGCGATCCGCCGGTTCCTCGGCGGGTCCGCCACGTCGCTCACCGCCGTCGAGGTGCCCGGGCTGACGTACAGCGTCGGGCAGCAGCTCCGGATCCGGAGGCAGGTGGAGGGCACCTCGCCCACCACGCTGCGCGCCACGGTGTGGCTGGTGGGGCAGGCGGAGCCGGCGAGCTGGCACGTGCAGACGACCGACTCCGGTGCCGCGCTGCAGGCGGCGGGCGGGGTCGGGCTCGTCTGCTACCTCTCCGGCTCGGCCACCAACGCGCCGCTCACGGCGTCCTTCGACGACCTGGCCGTCACGCCGCTGGGGTGAGGCGGGGCGGACGCGGGGCTCGCGAGCAGGGCCGGTCCCGCGCGGCCGGGGTCCCGACGCCGGCTCGGCGCAGCCTGCGTGTCACCACGCACACACCTGGTACGGGTGGGGACGGTGAGGCACCGCCGCGTGCCTCACGCACCACTCCCGTCCCGGTTGTGTGCGTGGGTTCACGCGTGGGCCGGTCCCGCGCCGCGCGCAGGAGGTCGGCCGGGGTCGGGTGCGGCCGGGGCCGTCAGGGCACGTCCGCCTGGACGACCGTCCCGCGGCCGCGCACCGTGATCGGGCCCTCGCTCGCCGACACGAACACCGACTCGCCGCGGCTCAGCGTCACCGCGTCCTCGGCCGACGCGAGCCGCACGTCCCCCTCGAGACAGAGCAGGATGCGCGGGCCCCGCCCGGGCAACGGCTGGAGCTGGTCGTCGTCGTCCACGTCGGTGACCGAGAGCTCGAAGTCGTCGACCGGGGCGTAGTACACCTTCGTGGAGTCGTGGAACTCCTCCGGCGCGATGCGGATCGGCGGCGCGGCGATGAAGTCGACCACGTCGAAGAGCTCGTCCGCGTCGACGTGCTTGTCCGTCAGCGCGGCCCGCAGCACGTTGTCGGAGTTCGCCATGAGCTCGACGCCCACGCCCCCGAGGTACGCGTGCACCCCTCCGGCGGGGATGAACATGGCCTGGCCCGGGCGCAGCGTCACCGGGTTGAGCAGGAGCGACGCGACCACGCCCGGGTCGTCCGGGAAGAACGACGCGAGCAGCGTGACCACCGCGTCGGCGCGCGGCGAGGGCGAACCGTCGTGCAGCCGCGCGGCGCACGCGCTCACCACGGCGCGGACCGCGGCCGGGTCCGGGCGCGTGGCGGGGGCGAGCAGGTGCGTGAAGGCCGCCCGGACGCCGTCGGCCGTCGGGTCCTGCCGCAGGAAACGCAGGACGGTCCGGGCCAGCGGGGCGTCGAGGTCGGCGAGCACCTCCGCGGCGCGGCGCGGGGCGCGGAACCCGGAGACGGCGTCGAACGTGGTGAGCGCGTAGACCAGCTCGGGCTTGTGGTTGGTGTCCCGGTAGTTCCGCTCGGGTGCGTCGACGGGGACGCCCGCGGCATCCTCCAGCGCGTAACCCTGGCGGGCGCGCTCGATCGTCGGGTGGACCTGCAGGGACAGCGGTCGGGCCGGCGCGATGAGCTTGAGCAGGAACGGCAGGCGGGTGCCGAACCGGGCCAGGATGTCCTCGCCGAGGGCGCCGAGCGGGTCGGACTCGATGAGGTGGCGCAGGGACTCGCCGTCGTCGACGGGCGCGAGGAGCTCGGTGGCGGCGGGCCGCGGCGCCTGGCGGGCCGCTCCCCCGGACGGGCCGGCGGCCGCGAGGACGGGCTCGGCGGATCGCTGGACGCCCGACGGCGCGCTCGGGTGGGCACCGAACCACAGCTCCGCGAGGGGGCGGCCCGTGGGTTCGAGGCCCAGGTAGTCGGGGATCGCGGTCCGCGAGCCCCACGAGTAGTCGCGCGCGACCGGCCGAAGTCTCAGCAAAGGCCGACGTCCTTTCCGAATTCGGGTGAAGAAAGGCCTTATCGGCAAGGTGTCCTTCGAGTGTAGGGGCGATCGCACGTGCAACACCGCCGCTCAGGCGAGGCATGCCTCACACGTGCGGGAATTACGGGAGCCAGGCGGCGTCCACCGCGAGCTCCGCGGCGCGCTGCGGGTCGGCGAGGACGAGCTCCACCGCGGCGTGCAGCTCCCACCGCCCCCCGGCGAGCGCCAGCGCCCGGGCGAGGCCCGCCGTCGTCGCGGCGTGGACCTCGCGGTCGGGGGTGACCCACCAGTCGACGTCGTGGCCGTCGACGGTGAGCTCGTCGTGCTCCCACCACGTCCGCGGCACCGCCGGGAGCAGGGCGACCACGGCGGGCGGCGTCGGGGCCAGGTGCCGCTCGCCGTCGATCTCGACGTCACCGTCGAGCAGGGCGACGTCCAGGGCGGCGGCGAGCGCGGCGGCCGCCTCCGCCGGCGCGGGCACGACGTCCGCCAGCTGGCCCCACGCGGGACCCGCCGCGACCGCGGCGTCCTCGGCGGCGACCACCACGAC
>JBDIAU010000467.1:0-2537 GCA_039812565.1 Beutenbergiaceae bacterium | reverse complement strand
CCCCGGCGGAGGAGCGCGAGCTGCTGGAGAGCATCGAGGACGGCGCGGACCGGCTCGACGCCCTGGTCACGAACCTGCTGGACCTCTCCCGGCTGCAGGCCGGCTCGCTCGCCGTGCTGACCGTGCCGGTCGCCGTCGACGAGGTCGTCGCCCGGGCGCTGCTCCACGTCCGGGCGGGCGGTCCCGCGCTCGACGTCCCCGACGACCTCCCGCTCGTCCTCGCCGACCCGGGCCTCCTCGAGCGCGTCGTCGCCAACCTCGTCGACAACGCGCTGCGGTACGCCCCGCCCGACGAGCCCGTCCGCATCGTCGCGGGCGTGCGGGGCGACGAGCTGGCCCTCGCCGTCGTCGACCACGGCCCCGGCGTGCCGGAGGAGGACTGGCCGCGGCTGTTCGTGCCGTTCCACCGCCTCGACGACCGGACGTCGGGCGCCGAGCTCGGACTCGGGCTCGCGATCGCCCAGGGCTTCACCGAGGCCATGGACGGGCGACTCACCCCCTCGCGGAGCCCGGGCGGCGGCCTGACGATGACGATCACGCTCCCGCTGGCGCAGCGATGACCCGGGTCCTCGTCGTCGACGACGACGCAGCGCTGCGCCGTGCGCTCACGATCAATCTGCGGGCCCGGCGCTACGACGTGGACGCGGCCGCCGACGGGCGCCAGGCGCTGCGCCTCGCCGCCGCGGCGCCCGACGTCGTCGTCCTCGACCTCGGGCTGCCGGACATGGACGGCGTCGAGGTGGTCCGCGGCCTGCGCGGGTGGTCGGACGTGCCGATCATCGTGCTGTCCGCCCGCGACTCGCAGGCCGCGAAGGTCGACGCGCTCGACGCCGGCGCCGACGACTACGTGACCAAGCCGTTCGGGATGGACGAGCTGCTCGCCCGGATCCGCGCGTCGCTGCGGCGGGCGACGCCGGCGTCCGCGGACCCCGTGGTCGTCACGCAGTCCTTCACCGTGGACCTGCCCAGCCGCCGGGTGACGCGCGGCGGCGCGGACGTGCGCCTCACCCCGACCGAGTGGCAGCTGCTCGACCGGCTCGTGCGCAGCCCCGGGATGCTCGTCACCCAGCGCGAGCTGCTCCGCGAGGTGTGGGGGCCGGGGTTCGAGGATCAGTCGAACTACCTGCGCGTGTACATGGCCCAGCTGCGCCGCAAGCTCGAGGCGGAGCCGTCACGGCCGCGGCACCTCATCACGGAGCCCGGGATCGGCTACCGGTTCGTCCCCTGACTGAGGCGGCGGCGTCGGGGCGCGGCCGCGGTCAGGCCATCAGGCCGTCGTCCTCGCCGCTCTCGTAGGCCTCCACGGACTCGGGGTCGCCGTCGGGGCTGGCGCCGACCAGCCCGGACTTCTCCTCGAACCGCTCCGTCAGGTTGCCGGGCGCCTTCTCCGGGTGGCCCCCGGAGAGCACGTCGCGGGGTCCGGTGCGGGGGCGGCGGATCGCGGCGACGCCCTCCGGCTGGACGAGGTCGTCGCTCGTCGTGTAGTCGATGCGGTCGCTCACGGGGTGGTCCTCTCGCTCTCTGCGCCCTGGTGCACCTCGTCGTGCGGATCGCGCCTCGGGGGTGCGCCTTGCTCGACATCCTCCCGGTCGGCAGCCGCGGCGTCGAGAGGGGAGACGTCGGGGCGCTTCGGCGTCCGCACGTCCCCGGAGGAGCGCCTGCGCAGGCGACGCGTCGCCCACGGGTAGACGTGGTTGCGCAGCCAGTCGACGTTGTCCCGGATCCGCTCGACGGTGGGCACGGGTGGGAGGGGGGTCAACGGGTCGTCCCAGGCGGCGTCGTCGGGGTCGAGGCCGAGCGCGACCAGGGCGGCCTGGGCGACGCGGGCGTGCCCCTCGCTGGTGAGGTGGATGCGGTCGGCGCTCCACATCCGCCAGTCGTGCAGGCTGCGCATGCCCCAGACGTCGAGGACGTAGGCGTCGTGGCGGCGGGCCATCGACCACACGTGCGCGTTGAGGACGGCCACCCGGCTGCGCGTGGCGCGGATGACGGGGGAGTCGACGACGTCCATCCCGGTCGCGAGCAGCACGTCGATCCCGGCGGCGCGCAGCGTGACGACGGCGAGCTCGAGCTCGCCCGCGATCGCGTCGACGTCGACGGTGGGGCGCAGGATGTCGTTGCCGCCCCCGATGAGGCTGACGAGGTCCGGCTGGAGCTCGAGCGCCGTCGGGACCTGCTCCTGGAGGATCGCTCCCAGGAGGCGGCCGCGGATGGCGAGGTTGGCGTACTCCAACGGGCGCTCGCCGGCCTCCTGGCGCAGCCGCGAGAGGTGCCCGGCGAGCAGGTCCGCCCAGCCGCGCAGCAGGTCGGGCTGGACCGGGTCGGGGTCCCACAGGCCCTCCGTGAAGGAGTCCCCGAGGGCGAGGTAGCGGCTCCACCGCGTCCCGGGCCGGGCGTTCGAGGGGACGGTCACGCGTCCATCTTCCTCGCCCCGCCGCCCGGGTGCGACGTTCCCGCCCCCCACTCCCGCCCGCACTCCCGCCGAGTGCGACGTTCAGGGGGTCTCGCGGGCGGGATGGGCCCCTCGACGTCGCACT
>JBDIAU010000466.1:0-2537 GCA_039812565.1 Beutenbergiaceae bacterium | reverse complement strand
CGGACCGTGGCGTCGTCGGAGCCGGCGGCCAGCACCCGCCCGTCGGGGCTGAAGGCGACGCCACCGATGTACCCCGTAGGACCGGTGAGCGGCTCGCCGAAGAGAGCCGGATCGGCCGGGTCGGAGACGTCCCACAGGTACACCGACTCGTCGACGCTGCCGACGGCGAGCGTCGTCAGGTCGGGCGAGAGGTCGACGGCGTAGACGTAGTTCGTCGCGCCGGTGAGCGAGACGGGCTCCCCGTCGGCGGACCGGTCCCAGATCGTGGCCGTCGTGTCGTCGCTCCCGGAGGCCAGGAGCGAGCCGTCCGGGCTGAGGGCGATGCTCTCGACCAGGTCCGTGTGCGGATGCGTGGTCGTGGGGCCGTCGGTCTCACCCCCGCCGCCCACGGTCCACACGTGGACGAAGCCGTCCCGGTCGCCCGCGGCGACCGTCGAGCCGTCGGCGCTGAACGACGCCCCGGTGAACGGCACGTCGGAGCCGGGCACCGTGATCGGCGTGCCGAGCGACGCCGCCCCGGTGCTGCCGGTCAGGTCCCACAGCTGGACCCCGGTGCGTGACGCCGTCGCCAGCCGGTCGCCGTCGGCGCCGTAGGCCAGCGCGAACACGGTCGCGGTCGACGTCGGGACGCTGCGGCGGATCCCGTCCCACCAGCGCACGACGCCGTCGTTCGCTGTCGAGACGACGTCGTGCGTCCCGGGCACGAACGCGACGGCCGTGATCGCCGCGGGGTGGGCGAGCGTCGCGTGCAGCGCTCCGGTCTGGGCATCCCACTGCCACACGCTCTCGTCCGAGCTCGCCGCCGCCAGCACCGAGCCGTCGGAGCTGAACGCAAGCCCGTTGACCCAGCTGGTGGGCCCGGCGAACGGCTCGACCGCCACGGGGACAGCGGGGTCGCCGAGGTCCCACCGCATCACGGTGCCGTCGGCGGTGCCCGCTGCGAGCGTGTGCGAGTCGGGGCTCAGCGCCACCGACATGACGGCGCCGTGCCCCGACGGGAGGACCGCCGGGGTGCCGGGGCGGCCGTCGGTGACCGGCCAGACGAGCACCTCGCCCTCCTTGGTCCCGGCCACGAGCGCTCGGCCGTCGGCCGCGAACGCCACCGCCTGGACGGTGCCGGCGGGGAGCGTCCGGGGCTCGTCGGCGGGGGAGCCCAGGTCCCACAGGTGGACGGAGCCGTCGGCCGAGCCAGCCGCGAGCGCCTCGCCGTCCGGGCTGAACGCCAGGGCGTAGACGGTGTCGCCCGGGCCGGCGAGCGGCTCGCCGAGCAGGCTCGGGTCGGCCGGGTCGCTCACGTCCCAGAGCCGGACGACGGCGTCGCCGCCACCGGCCGCGAGCACGTCGCCGTCAGGGCTCAGCGCGACGGCGAAGACCGTGCCGTCCCCGCCGTCGAGCGGCTCGCCGACGAGCCCGCCCTCGGGTCCCAGCGCGACGAGGCGCACCCAGGTGTCGGCGCCCGCCGTCGCCGCGTACGAGCCGTCCGGGCTGACGGCGACCGCCTGCTGCGCGCCGTCGGCCTGCAGGAGGCGGGCCACGGACGGCTCGGCGGTCGCACTGAGCAGGCTGGACCGGGCCTCGACGGTCGGGTGGATGTCGTAGGCGGCCATCGCCAGCTGGGCCGAGACGGCCGGGTCCGTGGCGCGCAGGTCGTCCGACGCCATGGCGATCTGCCGGGAGAGGGCCACGTCCGCCTCGCGGCGCGCCTCCTGCCCCCGCTGCAGCGCGACGACGCCGAGGCTCGCCGCGACGAGCAGGAGCACGGCCAGGACCGCGACCAGGCGGCGCAGCTGCTGGGTGCGGCGACGACGGGACCGGCTCTCGGCCGCCTCGTGCGCTGCGCTCGCCTCGAGGAAGTCGCGCTCCACGGGTCGGAGCTCCGATCGGCTCACTGCCGAAGCCGACCAGCTACGGGCCATCTCCAGGCGGGCGCCCCGGTACAGCAGGTCCGGGTCGCGGCCGGCGCCGTCCCAGGTGGCAGCGGCATCAGCCAGAGCGCGGTGCGTCCGCAGGCCCGCCCGGTCCGCGTCGATCCACCCCCGCAGCCGCGGCCAGGCCACGAGCAGCGCCTCGTGCGCGATCTGTGCGTGCGTCTCGTCGACCGTGACGAGGCGCGCCTCCACGAACCGCTCCACGAGCTCGGCGTCCTCGGGATCGGTGACGAGCGCCTCCCGCGGGACGCGCCGCCGGGTGTCGGCGGTGTCCTCGGCCACGTGGACCAGCCGCAGCAGCAGCCGGCGGGCGCGGTCCTGCTCCGCGGGCTCGAGCTCGCTGACCACACGCTCCGCCGTGGTGGCGACCGCGCCCTCGATGCCGCCGGCCGCGCGGTAGTCCGCGACGGTCAGGGTGCGGCGGGCGCCGCGCTCCCACGTGGCCCACAGGGCGTGCGACAGCATGGGCAGCGAACCCGCGTCGTACGGCCGGTCGACCTGCCCGCCGCCGTGGATCTGCAGGTCCGCGAGCACGGCCTCGACGAGCGCACCCTCGACGTCGACCCCGGCCCTGCGCGCCGGCTCGACGATCGCCCGGCGCAGCTCGGC
>JBDIAU010000465.1:0-2549 GCA_039812565.1 Beutenbergiaceae bacterium | reverse complement strand
GCGGGAAGGGCGTGCTCAAGCGCGCCGCCCGCGGGCTCGTCCCCGACGCGGTCATCGACCGGACGAAGGGCTACTTCCCGGTCCCCGCGATCCGCCAGCTCGAGGGGCCGTACCTCGAGCGGGTGCGGGAGGCGCTGACCGACCCCGCCGCGCGCCGTCGGGGGCTCTTCCGGCCGCAGACCGTGGAGCGCTGGCTGGCGGACCCGAACACCACCCGGACGACGCTCGGGTCGAACGCGCTGTGGCAGCTCGCGCTGCTGGAGATGTGGCTGCAGGCCCAGGGGGTGCGGTGACGGACCCGGCGGCGCTCCGGTCGCGGCCCGGCGCACCGGGGCCCGACGCGCTGGTGCGCGGGCTCGTCGCGGCGTGGGGCAGCTGGGGCCCGAACATGACCCCCGACGGCGAGCGGGTGGCGTTCATCAGCGACCGGCGCGGCGTGCCGGAGCTCTGGGTCCAGGACGTCCCGCGGCACGGCCCGCCGCCGGTCGCGACGCCGATCCGGCTGACGGACGACCCCGTGGTCGCCGTCCGCTGGTCCGCCGACGGCGCGTGGCTGGCCTGCGCCGTCGCCACCGACGGCGGCGTCCGCACGCAGGTGTGGGTGGTGCGCCCCGACGGGCGCGACGCCCGGCGCGTCGCCGGCTCCCGGGACGTCCACGCCGAGCTCGGGCCGTGGACCCGCAGCGGGCACAAGGTGACCGTCACCTTCCCCGGGGCCCACCCCGGCGAGCGGACGCGGTCGGTCCTCGTGGACCCGGCCACCGGGGAGCAGGAGCACCTCGCGGTCGGCGACCTCATCCACGTGCTCGACCTCTCCGTCGAGGAGCGCCTCGTGCTCCTGGAGGACGGCCGGCGCGGGCACCAGTTCTGCGTGGTGGTGGACCGGCTCGCCGACCAGGACCACCCGCTGCTGCCCTACCCCGAGACGGGGTCGACGGAGGTGGGGATCCTGCGACCGGCGCCGCCCGGCGTCGAGGGCCCGTACGTCGCGTACCTGGCGACCGACGCCGGGCTGCCGCGTCGTCAGCTCGTCGCCCTGCCGCTCGGGCCGAACGGGCGGTGCGGCGAGGCGGGCGTCCTCGCGGCGCGCGAGGACGCCGAGCTCGAGGGGCTCGACGCCGACGACGCCGGCCGCCTCCTGCTCCTGGTGTGGAACGTCGCGGGTCGCAGCGAGATCGAGCTCCTCGACGCGGCGAGCGCCACCCGGCGGACCGTCGCGCGGCTGCCGGGGCACGTCGTCTACAGCCCGGTGCTCAGCCGGGACGGCAGCACCGTGGTGGTCGCCGTCGAGGGCCCGGGGCAGCCGCGGGCGCTGTGGCGGCTCGACACCCGCACGGACACGTGGCTGCGGGTGACCGCGGTCCCGGAGATGCCCGACCACCCGCTCGTCGCGCCCACCCTGGAGAGGTTCGAGGGCTACGACGGCCTGCCGCTGACCGGCTGGCTCTACCGGCCGCCGGGGCGGTCGGCGCCGGGGCCGGCGGTGGTCCACCTCCACGGCGGGCCGGAGGCGCAGGAGCGGCCGACGTTCTCCGCCCAGCACCAGGCGCTCGTCGCCGCGGGGATCGCGGTCTTCGCGCCGAACATCCGGGGGTCGTCGGGGTTCGGGCGGGCGTTCAGCCACGCCGACGACCTCCACGGCCGCCGCGGCGCGTTCGACGACGTCGCGCGGTGCGCCGAGCTCCTCGTCGAGACCGGGGTCGCGGAGCCGGGGCGCGTCGCGGTGACCGGGCGGTCCTACGGCGGCTACCTCACGCTCGTGTCCCTCGCGTTCGACCCGGGACGGTTCGCGGCCGGGGTGGACGTGTGCGGGATGTCCGACCTGCTGACGTTCTACCGGGACACCGAGCCGTGGATCGGGGCGGCCGCCGAGACCAAGTACGGCCACCCCGAGCACGACCGCGCGCTCCTGGCCGAGCTCTCGCCGCTGCGCGCCGTCGACCGGATCCGCGTCCCGCTGCTCGTGGTCCACGGCGAGCACGACACGAACGTGCCGGTCGGGGAGGCTCGGCAGGTGGTCGCGGCGCTGCGCCGGCTCGGGCGGGACGTCGAGTACCTCGAGCTGCCCGGCGAGGGGCACGAGTACCGGCGCGAGGAGTCGCGCCTGCAGCTGGTCTCGCAGATGGTGGCGTTCCTGACGGCGGCGCTGGGCGTCGACGCCGTCGGCTGAGCGGGCGCCGTCGCCGGTCAGGAGGCGATCTGGAACCGGCTCGGGTCCCCCGCGCCCACGCGGACCACCTCCGGCACGCCGGCGGAGTAGTCCACCACCGTGGTCGGGACGGTGCCGCAGTCCCCGGAGTCGAGCACCACGTCGACGGCGCCGTCCAGCGCCTCCTGGACCTGCCACCCCTCGGTGGGCGGCTCGTCGGCACCGGGCAGCAGGAGCGTGCTCGAGAGCATGGGCTCGCCCAGCTCGCGGACGAGCGCGAGCGCGACCGGGTGGTCGGGGATCCGCACGCCGACGGTCCGCTTCTTGGGGTGGGCCAGGCGCCGCGGGACCTCCTTGGTCGCCCGCAGGATGAACGTGTACGGCCCCGGGGTGGCGGCCT
>JBDIAU010000464.1:0-2553 GCA_039812565.1 Beutenbergiaceae bacterium | reverse complement strand
CCGCGGGGGCGGCCCGGGCGGCCGCAGCCTCGAAGTCCGGGGCCAGGAACGGGTTCGCGAGCTGGCGCGCCATCACCGACTGCGGCACCACCCGGCCCTCCGGGGCGGGCGTCTGCGCCGCCGGTGCGGGGGGCGCGGGCTCCTCGGGGGGCTCCAGCCCGCCGGCGCGCATCACCGTCGCCTTGTAGGCACGGGCCGCGTCGGAGACGCGGGCGTCCTCGGCGAGCAGCTCGAGCAGCGAGGTGTCCCGGGCCGCGGTCCTGGCCAAGAGGGTCGCCACGCCGTCGAGCCGCTTGAGCTCGTTGGCGCGCCGCGCGGCGCCTCGACCGCCGTCGGCCATCACCCGGGCCCGCTCCTCACGCACGAGCAGGGCGACCACCTGGAACTTCGTGCGCACCGACGGGCGGGTGGGCGGTCGCCGCACGGCGTTGTCGACCTCGCGGGCGATCTCCGCGAGCACGGGGATGATGCCCTGCTCGGCGGTGGGGCGCGGGGCGCGGCGGCGCTGGGAGCCGGCGTCGGCGTTGGCGTTGGGGCGGGTGCCGGTCGATCGGCCCTGGCCTCGTCGTGCCACATCTCCTCCTTCGCAGCACTGCACCGCCGACGACGGCGCAGCGCGCCGTGCCGCGGCCCGTCCCCGACCCGCGACTCGCCTCGGTGGCGCGCCGTCGGGCGTCGCGCCGGCGCGCGGAGCCGACGTCCGGGACCCCGACGACGGGGAGGCGACCGCCCACGCGTTCGAAGGTCGGGCACTCGCGTGGCCGGCCGTGCGGCGGACCTGAACCCACGACGTCGTCGACCCGACCTGCCGAAGACCCGCAGGTTGGGGGCGCGATTCGCAGGATACCAACGATCTGCCCAGCCCAGATCGGCCGGTCTCAGGCCCGGGGGCTACGGTGGCCCGCAGCGGGCGGCCGGCGCCCCGACCTCGTCTCCGACCCCTGAGGAGCACCCCATGCGCACCGCGCGAATCCTGCTCGTCCTCGCCGTCGCCGTCGTGCTCACCGCCGCATGCAGCAGCGCAGGCTCCGACGCCGGTGACGGCACGGCCGACGCCACGGCCGACGCCACGGCCGACGCCTCGGGGGACGGCACCGTGGGCGGTGACCTGGACCTCACCGGCAGCTGGCGGCTCGACCAGGGCGACGGGCCCGCCGGCGAGGTCGAGATCATCCCGACGGCCCGCGTCACGATGGAGGTGGACGCCGCGAGCGGCGTCACCGGCAGCGCCTCGTGCAACCGGTACTCCGGCACGGTGGTGGTCGACGGCTCGTCCGTGCGGTTCGGGCCGATCGCCACCACCCGCATGGCGTGCGCGCCCCGCCCGGGCGCCGCGGAGGCCGCGTACCTGGCGGCCCTCGGCGACGTGGACGCGGGCTCCCGCACGGGCGACGAGCTGACGCTCACCGGTCCCGACACCCGCCTGGTGTTCACCCAGCAGGGGTAGCGGCACGGCGTGGCGCTCCGGACGGAGGTGCCGCTGGGCGGCGTCGACCTGGCTGCGACGCTGCGCCCGGTCGCGCTGCTGCCCGGCGACCCGACCGTCCGGCTGGCGCCGGGCCGGTTCGAGCGGGCGACGTACACCCCCGAGGGTCCCGGCACGATCGTGGTCACCTGGGACCCCGGTGGTCCGCGTTCCGGCGGCGCGGCACAGGTGGAGGCCCACGGCGACGGCGCCGCCTGGCTCCTGCACCACGCACCGGACCTGCTCGGGGTGCGGGACGACGGCGCCGTCGGCTTCGAGCCGGCGACCGAGCCGGTCCGGAGCCTGTGGCGGCGCCGCCGCGGGATGCGGCTCACCCGCACCGGCACCCTGTGGCACGACCTGGCCTGGATGGTCGTCCAGCAGCGCGTCACGCACACCGACGCGGCCGCGCAGTGGGGGCGGCTCGTCGTCGGGCTCGGGGTGCCGGCGCCGGGGGCGCCGTCGCTGCTGCTCCCGCCCGCACCCGAACGCCTCGCGGGGCTGACCTACCCGGACCTGCACCCGTTCGGGATCGAGCGGCAGCGGGCCACCCACCTCCTCGCCGCGGCCCGGGAGGCGCCTCGGCTGCACGGCCTCGTCGCGCTCCCGGCCCCGGCCGCGGCGCCTCGCCTCCGGGCGCTGCACGGCGTGGGCCCGTGGACGTCGTCGTTCCTCGCGGCGCACACGTGGGGCGAGGCGGACACGGTGATCGTCGGCGACGCCGGGATCCCGTCCGCCGTCGCGTGGCTGCTCGCGGGCGAACGGCGGGCCGACGACGCCCGGCTCGTGGACCTCCTCGAGCCGTTCCGGCCGCACCGCTACCGGGTGATCCGCCTGGTGCTGGCGGAACGGCCCCGGGCCCCGCGCCGTCGTCCTCTGGCGCCGCCGACCGACATCCGGCGGTTGTGAGCGGCGTGCGACCGGGCCCTCGGTTCGGCCCATGCGTCCCTGGGCCCTCCCGGAGAGGCGTGGGTAGCCTGCAGAGATGGGCATCGATGTCGTGCCGGCGACCGCCGCGAGGTTCGACGACGTGGCGACCGTGCTGGGTCCCCGGAACCCGACGGCGTCCGTCTGCTGGTGCCTGAGCC
>JBDIAU010000463.1:0-2560 GCA_039812565.1 Beutenbergiaceae bacterium | reverse complement strand
CGATGATCTGCCGGCGCCTGGAGATGTTCCCCGTGGAGTGCGTCGCCCGGGGCTACCTCACCGGGTCCGGCCTGGTCGAGTACCGCGCCGCGGGCGAGGTCTGCGGCGTCCCGCTGCGCCCCGGCCTCGTGGACGGCTCCCGGCTGGACCGACCGATCTTCACGCCGGCGACCAAGGCCGAGCTCGGCGCCCACGACGAGAACGTGTCGTTCGACGTCGTCGCCGCCCAGGTGGGTGGCCGGGTGGCGGAGCGGCTGCGGGAGCTCACCCTGGCGGTCTACGAGCGGGCGGCGACGACGGCGCTCGAGCGGGGCGTCATCCTCGCCGACACGAAGCTCGAGTTCGGCACGACGGACGACCCGGCCGGCCCCGACCCCGTGATCGTCCTCGCCGACGAGGTCCTCACCCCCGACTCGTCGCGGTTCTGGCCGGCGCTCGGCTGGCAGCCGGGCCGCGCGCAGCCGAGCTTCGACAAGCAGTACGTCCGGGACTGGTTGACGTCCCCCGAGTCCGGCTGGGACCGGCGCTCGGAGCTGCCGCCCCCGCCGCTGCCCCTCCACGTCGTCGAGCGGACCCGCGCCCGCTACCTGGAGGCGTACGAGCGCCTCACGGGCACGTCGTTCGTCGGCTGAGCGTCACGCCGGTGCGCGGTCACGCCGACGCGCGTCGCACCAGGCGGGGCGGGAACAGCTCGGACGCCGGCTCGGGCTGGAGCCCGCTGAGGATGCCCTGCAGCATCTCCCCGGCGCGCTCGGCGATCTGGGTGACCGGCTGCGCGACCGTCGTCAGCGGGGGGTCCGTGGTCTCGGCGAAGCCGAGGTCGTCGAACCCGACGACGGCGACGTCCTGCGGCACGCGGCGCCCGTCCTTGGCCAGGACGGCCAGGGCGCCGGCGGCCATGAGGTCGGAGGCCACGAACAGGCCGTCGATGTCCGGGTGTGCCGTGAGGAGCCGGCGGGCGGCGGCCTCGCCGCCCTCGGTGGTGAAGTCTCCGGTCTCGACGGCGTCCGTGGGCAGCCCGGCCGCCGTCAGCGCCTCCTGCCAGCCGCGGAGCCGGTCGATGCCCGCGCTCATGTCCCCGGGCCCCGCGACGGTGCCGACCCGCCGGCGCCCGGAGGCGAGGAGGTGCTCAGTGGCCACCCGGGCGCCGAGCACGTTGTCCATGTCGACGTAGGAGGCGCGTCCGATGCCGAGCGGCCGGCCGATGAACACGCACGGCAGCTCGAGCTCCTGGACGGCCTCGTCGAGGGCCTGGTCGCGGTGGTGCGAGGCGATGATCGCGCCGTCCACGTGACCGCCCGCGAGGAACTGCACGATGCGCTCGGTGCGCCCGCCGGCGCGGGCGAGCAGGAGGACCATCTGGAGCTCGTGCGCCTCCAGGCTCGCGGACAGGCCCACGATCGTCTCGGCGAAGAACGGGTCGGACAGCACCCGGGAGTTGGGCTCCGGGACCACGAGGGCGATCGACCCGGTCCGGCCGCGCGCCAGTCCGCGCGCCATCGGGTTCGGGCGGAACCCGAGCTGGGCGATCGCCGCCTCCACCGCGGCCCGAGCCTGGTCGCTGACCAGCTCGCCGCCGTTGATCACGCGGGACGCGGTCGCCCGGGACACCCCCGCGGCTGCCGCGACCTGGCGGATCGTCGGTGATCCGTGCCGGGGACGGTGGCCGCCGGAGGGCCGGCGAGCGCGGTCGCCGACTTCCTGCGTCGTCATAGGCGGACGGTACCCCCCGCCGGCACCTGCCCGGAGCGGGCGGCGGCCGCGAAGCGGTGGGCGTTGCGCGTCGTCGTGCGCGGCCGTGTCGCGTCGGCGACGGCGCGCAGGTTCGCCCCGACGCCGGTGGCGCGCTCGACGTCCTGCACGGGACCGTCCTCCTTCTCCCGGTCGGCGTCCGCCGGACCGTCCTCTGTCAGGTACATCGGCACGCCGATCGGTCCCGTGCAGCCTTCCTGGAGCAGTCGCCGGGAGCGGCCTACCCCGGCAGGCCTGCCGGCACGAGGACGTGCAGGGCGCTCACCCGGCCGTCCCGGCGGAAGACGGAGGTGCTGAGGTCGGCGCTCAGGACGCCGTCGGGGTGCTCCGCCGTCGTGCCGTCGGCGAGGTGGGCGGTGAGGGTCACCGCGTCCCCGCCCCGGTGGTAGACGACCGGGACCTGGCAGAAGGTGAACGCGAGCGAGCGTGCGGGCAGGTCGATCGACCGCGGCCGGCCGGTCACGTCGCGGTACGCGAACCTGGTGGGCGTCGTCGTCCACTCCGTGGGCCGGAGCGCGATGGGCCGGACCGCGATGCGGCCGCCGGCCACGCGGAGGCCCAGCTCACCCAGGCGCGTGAGGACCTCCTCCTTGACCTGGCCCGTCATGCCCGGCTGGCGGGCGCCGTGGCCCTTGGGCGTGTGGGAGTAGGGGTCGGTGGGAAAGGCCCCGTAGACCGCGGGGCTCTTGCAGTACCCGAGGCCTCGGCGCACGTCCTCGTAGGCGTCGCGAAGGGCGTCGACGACGGCGTCGTCCGCTCCCTCCGCGACCGCCCGCTCCAGCGTCTCCTGCACCGCGAGCAGCAGCTT
>JBDIAU010000462.1:0-2571 GCA_039812565.1 Beutenbergiaceae bacterium | reverse complement strand
CCCCCTCGCCATACTCGCTCTACGGGCTCACGGCACCAGAGTCCAACGACGTTGCCGAGCGGCAGAACCATTCTCACCCCCCCGACCGGACGGGCGTCAGACCGTACCCCGTACTCCTCTGCGGACCGTTGAGGTCGGGGTCGGTGGCGATCCGATGGGTAGGGCCGACAGCTGGCGCAGGGGGAGGGCACCATGCGAGCGACGACTCGCTTGGCAGGGCTCGTCGCAGCGGCGGCGCTGGCCGTCCTCGGAGCGTGCAGCTCAGAAGGAACGAGCGCCGACCAGGAATCGCCGACCGTTCCCACTCCTCAGGAGCTCGCGGCCGTTCTGCTCGTCGAGGATGACCTGGGGCCGGAGTGGGACGTCAACACCTGGGATGACGACGACGGCGTCCCCTCCACGCCGCAAGGCGTGATCACTCCCGAACAGCCCCTGCGCTATGCGGAGAGCGCCCACTTCGTGGAGTGGTTCTGCCGATCCGGCGGCGCGTCGGTCCCGTCCCCGTCTTGGCAGGCAGGGACCTGGCTCTACGCGCCGAGACCTGAGTCGGACCCCCAAGGGCCGTACCTCGTCGAGCTACTCCTTGCCGCGGAGCCGGCCGGGGTCCAGGACCAGTTCGCTGACATCCGAGAGGTGATGGCGGACTGCGTCGTGGACGTCGTCGGGGACGACTTCGGCGAGCGGATCGAAACGAAGGGGGAGGTCATCGAGGTCGGAGAGGTCGGCGCTGACCGGTTCGCCGTGAGGACGCGCCACCGCGCAGAGATGCCCGGGGTCGACGGGACCAAGGGGCGCTACGAGTGGGCCGTACTCGTCCGCGAGGGTCCGGTCCTCGTCGCGATCAAGGTGATCGAGTACGTGAGTTCTGAGACCGCTGAGCTGCCTGAGCCGGTCACGGACGTGACCGCGATCGTCTCGACGGCGCTCAACAAGCTCCTCTGAGTGCGCTCTCGAACGCCGCGTGGGTGAGGTGAACAGCGCGTTGAGCGGTAAGAGCGCCCGGTGGTGCCCAGCCGTCGTGGCATGACGGCGCCACGCCAGCCGGCGCTGCCCGGCAGCTCTTCGAAGGTCAACCACGCAAGGTCAGGCCGCAGCGGAGCGACCCGTGGGTCCGGTCGGCGTCGACGGGGAAGCCACGGGCGGTGAGGCGTTGGGCGAAGGACTTCATGCCGAGGGGGCGGGGGACGGCGTGCTCGCGGGCCCAGTGGCTGTAGTCGGCGTGCAGGGCTGAGGTGAGCGTCCGGGCGGCGGGTCGTTCGTGGACGCGCTCGTCCCACCACTCGGCGAGGGGGTCCATCTGCTCGAGGTAGTCCTGGACGCCGGCGGTGACCGTGCCTGGGACGGCGAGGGCGGCGAGGTCTGCGCCGGCGGCGATCCACTTCGCGGCGCCGCGGGCGGCGAAGGCCAGCAACGCGGCGCGTCCTTCGGGGGTGTGTTCGAGGTCGTGCTTGATCCGGGCGTCGGCACGTGTGACGGGGGAGGGGACACGCAGGGGCAGGAGGCGGCGACGCAGGCCTGGGTCGTCGTCGGGGACGACGGCGAGCTCGTTCGCGGTGAAGGCCAGCTTGCAGACGGGGTGGAACGTCACGGGGTTCTGGTGCAGGAACCGCGCGACGAGTGGGTCGCCGCCGACGATCTGCTTGACACGTGAGACGTCCATCCGCAGGCCGCCGGCTTCGGGGATGTAGATGAACCGCTTGCCGATGAGGCGCATGATCTCGGGCGTCGGGCCGCCGACGGCGCGGCGGGCGGAGAAGTCGTCGGGCGAGGCGGTGTCGGCGTAGGAGCCCATCATCGAGGTGAACGCGGAGAGCAGCGTGGTCTTGCCGGACGACGCCGCGCCGTAGGTGAACGTGAAGACCTCGCACGCCATCGAGGCCGTGAGGCAGTAGCCGAACCAGCGGGCGAGGAACGCTCGGACGGCGGGGTCGCCGCCGGTGAGGTGGGCGAGGACGGCGTCGAGCGCGGTGGAGCGGGCGCTGGGGTCGACGTCGGCGTCGACCAGGCCGGTGCACAGGTGCTCGGGCCGCGCCGGTGTGAGGTCGCCCGAGCGTAGGTCGAGCACGCCGGACAGGGTGTTGAGGGCGTACGGGTCGGCGTCCCACCGGTGCCCCTCGATCAGCATCCCGGGGAGGGCCTGGGCCAGGCGCAGGGCGGCGTCGAGGTGCCGGGGGGTCTCGCAGGAGGTGGCCCAGCGGCGTCGTCGGTCCCGGGCGGCGGCGGCTCGCAGCTCGGAGCCTTCACGGCCGAGGCGGGCGGGTTCGAGCTCGGTGACGGCGCGGACGACCTGCAGCATGTGCGCGACGGCCGTCTGCCCGTGGGCGTCGAGCGCCCAGCGGCGCCCGTCGTAGTGCATCCAGCCGTGACCCGGGCGGTAGCGCCACGTCGGGCCGAACCACAAGGCGAACCTCTCGGCCAGCCCGAGGTCGGACTCGGGCAGCGACGCTGCCGCGCTGACGCGTGCGTCGGCCCTGGACCACGGCACGACGACGCGCCCTGCCGGTTGGGGCCGGCCCGGGGAGGCGGAGACGCTCACCCGGGTCTCAGCTGGCCGCTCGGTCGAGCCACGCG
>JBDIAU010000461.1:0-2576 GCA_039812565.1 Beutenbergiaceae bacterium | reverse complement strand
CCCCCACCGTCCGCGGCGTAGGGCGGGGGCGGGGCTACGGCGTCGGAGGCTCGGTCCAGACGCTGACCTCGGCGGCACCCCTGGTCTCGACGGCGCCGGCGTCGGCCTCGTCGCGGTCCTCGGGCTCGTCCGGGTCCGGTCGGTAGAACGCCTGCTCACCGAGGTGGTCGATGCGGCGGCAGCGCAGCAGCACCTCGGTGACGTCCCCCGCGGGCGACGTGGCGCGGACCCGCAGCACGAGGACGGGCGGCGGCTCCCGCCCGAGCAGGTACGGCGCGGGGATCTCCGTGGAGAGCCCGTCCCACCTCGGGTTGTCGGACACGACGTACGCGCGCACCGGGCGCCTCCCAGCTCGGTCGTCCGTGCCCCCATCGGGAACCGGGTTCCCCGTGCGCCGCCGCCCAACCGTCGCACCACGACGCATCTCCCCGCGAGTTCGCACCTCCGGCCCGAGGTCGCACCTCAGGGGGTGCGACCTCGGGCCGGAGGTGCGAACTCGGCGGGAGGAGGGGGCGGCGGGCTCACCAGGCGCGGGAGAGTCAGCGCCAGGAGGCTGCGCGTGATCGGGTTGCGGTGCGTCACCGCGTGGCTCAACGGCTCGAGGACGCAGCCCAGCTCCCGCTTGGCCTCGTAGGCGGTCTGCAGCAGCTCCACCCGGGTGCACCCGGCCGCGAGCGCCAGCTCGATCCCGGCGTAGTGCAGGTTGTGGTAGACGGCCGCGTCGCCGGCAAGGTCGTAGTCGAGGCCGACCCGCAGGGCGACGGCCGTCCGGCCGCGCAGCAGCCAGACCAGGAAGCCGACCGGCGTGCCGTCCCGCCGGGCCACGACGACCGTCGCCCCCGTCCCCGGGCGGACGATCTCCCGCCAGAAGGTCTCGGTCAGCCGGTCCAGCCGCGTCTCGGCTCGCTCGAGGACGTGGGAGTACAGCACCTGGAGGTCCGGGGCGATCGCGGACACGTCCGCCTCGACCCCGATCGTCATGCCGGGCGTCCGGTCGAAGCGGCGCCGCTTCGCCCGCCAGTTGCGGCGGGGCTTGGCCGGCAGGGCGGCCACGAGGTCGTCGACGCTGCCGGCGACCGGTCGGACGACGGCGTCGGGCGCGGCGGGCACCGCGAAGAACGAGAGCTCGCCGAGGACGTCGCGGCACTCGTCGAGCACCGCGTCGGGGAGGTCCTTCCACACCACCCACGGCGCCCGGCGGCGGTCCGCGAGCCGGTGCAGCTCGAGCCCGCACCGGCGGACGACGTCGCGACGGTCCTCCCCGTCCGCGACCAGCGGCGTGCCCGGGCCGAGGAGGTTCCCGGCGAAGAGCGCATCGACGTGCAGCACCCCGGGGAGCCATCGCCGCACGGCAGCCAGGACCCGCTTCCCCGGGGCGTCGAGCACGTCCGCGAGGTCGAGCCGACGGAACTCCTGGACCGGCAGCACGGCCACCACCTGACCGTCGCGCTCGACCACCACGTAGTGCCACGCCGCGGGGCCGATCCCGGAACGCTCCATGGCGAGGAAGACGTCGCGGCCCCACAGCGGGTCGTCGGGTGACGCCAGCTCGGACCACACGCCCTCGGGGACGTCCGCCGCGCTCCCGACCACCCGGACCGTGAGCCCGAGGGCTGGGCGCGCACGGACGGCGGACCGCGCCATCGTCGTCGTCACCGCCTAGGCGAGGACCGGCGCGGCGGTGCGCGGGACTCCGAGCCGATCGTCCGGCGCGGCCGGCACGGCGCCGTGCACCGCCTCCACGACCTGGGCGGACGGGCCCACGATCCCGGTGACGATCGAGGTCACGCTCGCGATGAGGGCGCGCCCGGCCACCGGTCCCAGGGCGTCGGCGAGGGCGGGTACCTCGAAGTCGAAGCGGGCGTCGAAGCGCACCGCGGCGCCGTCGTCGACCGCGCCGCACTCCCAGGCGCCGAAGAAGACGGGGATGTCGCCGCCGAGGGCGCGGAAGGCGAACCGGCGGGCGTCGTCGTCGACCTCGTCGGCCTCGGTCCACACCAGGACGCCCGCCCCGAACCGCACCCGCCACGTCGACGTCGGCGGCGTGCCCTCGTGCACGTCGATCGCCAGGACGTCCGGAGTGCGGCCGGGCATGCCGACGAGGTCGGTGAGGGCGGCGAAGACGGCGTCGGCATCGGAACCGGGGGCGTCGACCCGGACGGTCACGGAGTACATGGGGGCTCCTCAGGATCGGTCGAGACAGGGTGGAGGGTGGGCCGGCACGAGACCGGGACGGGTGGGAACCGGCGGCGCCGGTCAGGAGGCGCTCTCGAGCTCGGCGGGCTCGCCGGCGGCGCACCGGTCGACGAGGCCGCGCTCGGCCGCCCACGCCGTCATGCAGCGCACGAAGGCGGCCGCGGTGTCCGGGAGCTGCGTCTCGGCAACGCCCAGCAGGGCGGGGACCGACGTCGGGAACGGCTCGGTCGCGGCCATGTAGAGCGCCAGCTCGTCCATCGTCCGGGTCAGGCTCGTGCGCATCGCGGCCGGCAGCGCCTCGAGCAGCACGGGTGCGATGAGCCGCCGGTACATGCCCGGGTCCACGAAGCGCGGCGGCATGATCGGGCGGCCGATCTGCC
>JBDIAU010000460.1:0-2577 GCA_039812565.1 Beutenbergiaceae bacterium | reverse complement strand
CGGCGCAGGACGACGCCGCGGCGGTGGTCCACGCGGATCGCCGAGCCGCACGCGTCGTGCTCGGCGACCGACGGCGTGGAGACCAGGTCGAACGGCCGGGAGCGGAACCGGTACGTCGCCGACGTCAGCGCGCCGACCGGGCAGATCTGGATCGTGTTGCCCGAGAAGTAGCTGGAGAACGCCCGCCCGGAGGTGTCGAGCGCCGCGTCGCCCAGCGGGCCGCCAAGCATGCCGGAGGCCGCGCCCGGCTCGCCGCCCGGGCCCACCACGTCCTCCTCGACCACCGGGTCGGCGCCGAAGCCGAGCACGGCCTCGTCGAAGACGCCGATCTGCTGCCGGGCGCCGCGCATCTGGAGGTCGATGAAGGCGTCGCCGGCGATCTGCCGGGAGAACCGGGTGCAGCGCTGGCACAGGATGCAGCGCTCCCGGTCGAGGAGCACCTCGGTGCTGATCTTGATCGGCTTGGGGAACGTCCGCTTGACGTCGGTGAACCGGCTGGTGGCGCGGCCGTTGCTCATCGCCTGGTTCTGCAGCGGGCACTCGCCGCCCTTGTCGCAGACGGGGCAGTCGAGCGGGTGGTTGATGAGCAGGAGCTCCATGACGCCGTGCTGCGCCTTGTCGGCGACGGCGGACGTGGCCTGGGTCGCCACCACCATGCCCGGGGTGACCTCGAGGGTGCACGACGCCTGGGGCTTCGGCATGGCGCGCAGCGAGCCGTCGGGACCCGGCGTCGCGACCTCGACGAGGCACTGCCGGCACGCGCCGGCCGGGGCCAGGAGCGGGTGGTCGCAGAACCGGGGGATCTGGATGCCGATCTGCTCGGCCGCCCGGATGACGAGGGTGCCGCGCGGCACCTGCACCTCGACGCCGTCGATCGTGCAGGTGACGAGCTCGACGGGACGCCCGTCGGCCCCCGTGGTCGAGGCGGTGACGGTCATCGCTTCCCCACTCCAAAGATGGCCGAGGCCTCGTACGGGAAGAGCTCCCAGGCCGGGGTGTGCATGCCGGCCTCGAACTCGCTGCGGAAGTGCGCGATGGCGCTCGTCACCGGTGTGGCGGCGGCGTCGCCGAGGGCGCAGAACGACCGGCCGTAGATGTTCGAGGCGACGTCGAGGAGCAGCTCGATGTCACCCTCCCGGCCCTGGCCGGCCTCGAGCCGGTGGAGCACCTGCTTGAGCCAGTACGTCCCCTCGCGGCACGGCGTGCACTTGCCGCAGGACTCGTGCGCGTAGAAGTCGATCCACCGCGTGACGCACCGGACCACCGACGTGGTCTCGTCGAAGATCTGCAGCGCCCGGGTCGCGAGCATCGAGCCGGCCCCGGCGACCGACTCGTAGTCGAGCGGCACGTCGAGGTGCTCGGCGGTGAGGATCGGCGTCGAGGAGCCGCCCGGCGTCCAGAACTTCAGCTCGTGGCCCTCGCGGATGCCGCCGGCCAGGTCGAGCAGCTCGCGCAGGGTGATCCCGAGCGGCGCCTCGTACTGGCCCGGCCGCGTCACGTGGCCGGAGAGGGAGAAGAAGCCGAAGCCGGTGGACTTGGGCGTGCCCATCGACGCGAACCAGTCGGCCCCACCCCGGACGATGGCCGGCACGGAGGCGATGCTCTCGACGTTGTTGACCACGGTGGGCCGGGCGTAGAGCCCGGCGACGGCGGGGAAGGGGGGCTTGAGCCGCGGCTGCCCGCGCCGCCCCTCGAGGGAGTCGAGGAGCGCGGTCTCCTCGCCGCAGATGTACGCGCCGGCGCCCGCGTGGACGGTGACCTCGAGGTCGAACCCGCTGCCGAGGACGTTCGTGCCGAGCAGCCCGGCCGCGCGGGCCTCCTCCACGGCCGCGAGGAGGCGCCGGTAGACGTGGACCACCTCGCCGCGCAGGTAGATGAACGCGTGGTGGCACCCGATCGCGTAGGACGTGATCGCGACGCCCTCGAGGAGCGCCTGCGGGTTGCCGAGCATGAGCGGCACGTCCTTGCAGGTGCCGGGCTCGGACTCGTCCGCGTTGACCACCAGGTAGCGCGGGCCGCCGTCGGGCTTCGGCAGGAACGACCACTTCAGGCCGGTCGGGAAGCCGGCGCCGCCGCGGCCGCGCAGGCCCGACGCCTTCACGGTGTCGACCACCTGGGCGGGCTCGGTCGCGAGCGCGAGGCGCAGGGCCTCGTATCCCCCGTTCGCCCGGTAGGTCGCCAGCGACCACGAACGGTCGGCGTCGAGCGTCCTGGTCAGGACGGGCGTGAGCTGGGTGGCCATCACTCACCTTCCTTCGCGGTCGGCGGCGTCCGCCGCGGCCGTGGCGCGCGGGTCCCGCGGTCGGCCGGCGTGGTCGGGGGACGTTCGGCGGACGACTGCGGCTCGCCGACGCCCTCGGCACCGGCCTGCACCGCGGCGGCGGCCGAGGCGCGGGTGCGCGAGCTCGCGCCCGAGCCCGCCGGCCGCCGGCGTGGCGTGGCGGGCGCGGCCTCGGCCCGGGTCGCCCCCGGCGCGGAGGCGTCCGGCGCGGTGGCTTCCGGCGCGGTGGCGTCCGGCGCGGTGGGGTCCGGCGCGGGTGCCGGCGTCTCGGGCGCGAGCTCCGGGAGGGTCGGCTG
>JBDIAU010000459.1:0-2584 GCA_039812565.1 Beutenbergiaceae bacterium | reverse complement strand
GCGGGACGGTCGCAGCGTTCACGCCCTCGGCGCCCCCGACGATCTCGAGGTCGTGGTCGTCGACGATCGGCGCCGGTGCGGGCCAGTCGCTGGTCAGCCGCTCGACGTCACTCTCGGAGTGCGCGCCGCAGCCGTGGTCGAGGCTGACGACGCGCCCGTCGTCGGGGGACCACGCGTTCGAGCAGACCCCGAACATCGTGCGCAACGACCCCGCCATGAGGAGGAAGAAGCCACACGTCGCGCACTGCGGGGCGAGGGCCGCAACCGGGGGACGCGAGCGCCGCGCCCCCGAGCCGGACGTCGTGCGCCCGGGGCGGGTGATCGGGCCACGGTCGCCCTCGTACCAGCGCGTCGCCGCCTCGTCCCGCCCCAGCGGCGAGATCACCCGGACGCGCCCGAGGCCGAGCTCGTCGATGGCGAGGCGGTCGGCGTCGTCGTCGCCCGTCTCCTCGTACCCGGGCTCGAGCCGCGGGTCGTCCTCGATGAAGGGCAGGACGTCGTCGCGACCGATGTCACCGGGCTGGAGCCGCTCCGACCACGGCAGCCAGGCCGGCGCCACGATCGCGCCGTCCCCGGGCAAGAGCGCGACCTCGCAGACGGTGCCGGTCCGGGCGCGCGGCGGTCGAGCGAGCGTCACCGCCCACTGCCACCCCACGTAGCCCCGCGCCGTCGACGCGAAGTAGTGCGTGACGAGCCGCTGATCCTCGGCACGGGCGCCGAGGTGGTCGCCCACCTCGTCCTTCCCGGCAGTCTCGACCGCCGCCGCACGCGCGAGCTCGACGGCCGCCGCGAGGACGGCGTCGGCGACGTGGCTGGTGCGCCTCGGGCGCGTGGCAGGTGCGGCGAACGTCACGGACACAGCAGCGAGCCTAGGCGTCGAAGTCGTCCGCCACGGCCCGAAGCACCTGCGCCAGCTTGCTCGCGTGCGCCTTGTCCGGGTAGCGGCCCCGCCTCAGGCTGTTCGACGCCCCGTCGAGCAGCTTGATGAGGTCCTCGACGATCGGGACCATGTCCTCCGCGGGCTTGCGATGCGCCCGGACGACCGACGGCGTCGGCTCCAGGACGGTGACCGCGAGGGCCTGCAGACCGCGGCGGCCGTCGGCCACCCCGAACTCCACCCTCGTCCCGGGCTTCGGCGCCGCGGCGCCGGCGGGGAGCGCGGAGGCGTGCAGGAAGACCTCACCGCCGTCGTCGGACGCGATGAAACCGAAGCCACGCTCGGCGTCGAACCACTTGACCTTGCCGGTGGGCACTGCAACCTCTGACTCTCTCGGCGACGTGATTCCGCCGCCAACCCTCACCCGGGCAGGCCGAAACCCACCGGTACGCGTATG
Organism: Beutenbergiaceae bacterium; assembly: GCA_039812565.1. GTDB lineage: Bacteria > Actinomycetota > Actinomycetes > Actinomycetales > JAHECE01 > JAHECE01. The sequence continues at coordinate 1,250 of JBDIAU010000459.1, read as the reverse complement.
ACCCTTCAAGGGTAACCGGACGCGTCGAGTGCAATTCCCCGCGCCCACCCCTCGGTGGGGTGCGGCGGCGCCCGGAGCGCCGCGCGCACCGCCGCGACCACCCCCGCCACGTCGCCCAGGACGTCGTGCGACGGGAAGCGCAGCACCCGGAACCCCAGCGCGTGGAGCCGCCGATCCCGGCGCCGGTCCGCGCTGAACGCGGCCACGCTGCTGTGGTGCTCGAACCCGTCGAGCTCGACGACCACCGTGCCCTCCACGAGGAGGTCGACCCGTCCCACCCCCGTGATGTCGACGTTCGCCCGCACCTCCAGACCCGCGCCCCGGAGCACGACGCGGGCGACGGTCTCCAACGGCGACTGGCTCCGCGGATCAGCGAGCCCGAGCGTCAACGCCGCCCGCACGCTCCCCCGGCCCCGCAGCTCGGCGCGCACGTCCTCCGCTGTGCACAGGCCCTGCGCGAGCGCCGCGTCGAGCACCACGAGCGCGGCGAGCGGCGGCTGGCACCGCAGGGTGGTCGCGAGCGCTGCCGGCGCGTCGGCGACGGGGAGCTCCGGTCCGCAGGAGCGGACCACCCCGGCCTGCCGGTGCAGCACGACCGCCCGGACGGGACGGTGCGGCGACCGCCGGGCCGCATGGTCCCGCGGCACGGCGAGGTGAACCCGCGCCGCATGCTCCAGCACGGGCAGGTTGTGGGCCTCGGCCCAGGAGAGGCAGGTGAGGTGCCCGCCGAACTGGCGAGCGCGGACCAGCCACAGGGGCGCACCGGGGAGCCCGTAGCACCCGCCGCCGTGGTCGAGGACCTCCCCCTCGGCCACGGCCGAGCGCAGGGCGCGCCAGCCGGACGGGCCGACGACCTCGCTGCGCCGGGCCACACCGCCGTGCTCCAGGAGCCGGGCCGTCAGGTCCACGGGACGAGGGTGCGCCGACGTGGCGGCGCGCGGGCCGGGGCGCCCGCGACCTGTGGACGAGAGCGCGCGGAGCGTGACCTGGGGACGAGGCGTGGCGTGCCGGGCCGGGGCGCGTCGACCCCGCGACCGACCGGCATCCCACCCGTGTCACCACGTACACACCAGGTACGCATGGGACGCACGAGGTGGCGACGGGCGGCTCAGCAGCCCCGCCCGTCCCGGCTGTGTACGAGAGCGCACAGCGATGGCGATTCGCATTGCAGAGGCATCCGGGCTGGTCAATGATCGAGACGTGACCTCGCGGAACGCGCAGCGCCGCCCCTCCCGGCCCCGTGGTCTCCT
>JBDIAU010000458.1:0-2585 GCA_039812565.1 Beutenbergiaceae bacterium | reverse complement strand
CGACCAGTCGACGGCGACGAGCCCGGCGTCGGCCGACGGCGGCCCGGGCGTCGGCACCGGGACGAGGACGTCGGCCACGAAGGGTCCGGGCCCGCCGGGGGCGGCCGGCAGCGGGACGGCCGTCACGACGTCGTGGCGACGCACCGGGGCGAGGCGGGTTCCGCCGTCGTCGTCCTGGCGCCGGTACCGGTAGGAGATGACCCGGCTGAGCGTCACCTCGCCGCCGAGGACGCCGGCGCCCTCGGGCGGCTCGACGCTCACGCGCACGGCCATGGTCGCGCCCTCGAGCACCTCGTCGGGCGCGTCGAGGCTCACGCTGGCGCGGCGTGCGGCTGCGGTCGGCACGGTGGTCTCATCCCGGTGGTCGGATCGGCCTCCCCAGCATCGCGGGCCGCTTGTCCCGCACGCGTGGGACCACCCGTCCCGCGGGGCCCTCGGGCACGGTCCGGAACGCCGCGACACGCGGGGTTCTGGGACCAACTGCCCGCCCCCGACCACCGTCCGACGCACCGGCCGGCACCCGGGGCGGCTCACGGCCCGGCACCGGGGACCGTGGAGCCGATGACCTCGACCTCGGTGCGCAGCGGCCGCGGCAGCCCGGCCACCCGCCGGTCGACGACAACGCGCACCAGCCAGCGCACGGTGAAGTCCGCCGTGACGAGGGTGGGGGCGGGCAGGGCCGGCACGTCCAGCCGGAACGGGACCCGCAGGTCCTCACCGACGGCCGCCGGGACCGGGGCCTCCGCCGCGCCCCCGACGAGCCGCAGGCGCACCACGACCAGCTCGGCCACCTTCTCCGCGACGTAGGGGTTGCGGGCGGGGTCGTCGCCGAGCATCGGGCCGTGGGGCACCATCTGGTCGAGCACGAGCTCGACGCGGACCGCCCGGACCCCGCCGACGTGCCGCCGCGCGACCACCACCTCCCCCGTGAGCGCGGACCCGGCCCGGATCCGGCGCGGCGCCAGCCCCTCGAGCCGGACGGCGCCGTCGGGGCGGGCCGGCGCCAGGGGCCCGTCCGGGAGCCCCTCCGAGACGACGACGATGGCGACGGGCGGGGCGTCGACCCGCCCCCGGCCCTCGTACTTCACCCGGGCCCGGACGGTCCACTCGATGCTGACCAGCTCGCAGTCGGTGGTCGGCAGGCCCTCGGCGGGCACCTGGAGGAGCACCTGGTGCTCGACCTCGCGGCCGGCGCGCAGGAGCGTGGGCGCGGGCAGGGCCTGCACGGAGACCTCGAGGGTCCGGCGGGCGACGGAGCTGTACGTCGCCCCGAAGATCCCGCCGGTGACGTACTTGTACGCCAGCGCGGCGGTCAGGGCGACCTCCCCGCCCTGGAGCACGACGTCGCGAAGGGCCCGCGTCTGGACGGTCGCCAGGACCACCCCGCCCTCGAGCACGACCGGCTCGGCGAGGACGGTCACCGCGACGGGCGCGGCCCCGGGTTCCAGCTCGGCCCCCGGCTCGATGCGCGCGCTCACCGGCGAGCCCGTGCCGACGGGCTCGTCACGATCGATCGGGCCCCACCCCGGCCCCTCCAGGAGCGCGTGCCGGCCGGAGCGGGCTCAGCGTCGAACCGCATGTCCCGAAACTACGCGCGCAGGCCCGACGGCGTCGAGGCGTCGTCCGCCGTCGGCACCTCCCCCGCCGTGCCTCACCGCGCGAGCCGTTCCACGATCGCGCCGTACACGCGCGGCAACGCCACGGCCGCGGGGACGATCGCCGGCCGCAGGGGCGACGTCGCCGCCGCGACCAGGCCCCCGGTGAGCAGGCGGACGTCCCGGGTGACGGCCGTCCAGCGCTCCTCGTACTCCTGCGGCCGGCCCCGCAGGAGGCAGGCGACGGCCTCCTGCGCCTGGGCCAGACCCACCCGGATCCCCTCGCCGGTGAGGGCGTCCACGTACCCCGACGCGTCCCCGACCAGCAGCACGCGCCCCGCGACGCGGCGGGATGTGCGCTGCCGCAGCGGCCCCGCGCCGCGCGCCGGGCTCTCCCACGCCGCCCCGGCGAGCCGGTCCGCGAGCGCCGGCACGGACGCCACCGCCGAGTCGACGTCGAGCCCCGCCGGCCCGAGGACGGCGATCCCGACCAGCCCGGGCGCGACGGGCGTCACGTACACCTCCACGTCGCGCGCCCAGTGGACCTCGACGACGTCGTCCCACGGCGCCACCCGGGCGTGCCGGCGCAGCCCGTACCGCCGCGCCGCCACCGCCCGGCCCCGGCGTCGGTCGGCCGCCGGGGGCTCGAGGCCGACGACGCGCCGCAGGGTCGAGTGCAGCCCGTCGCAGGCGAGCAGCCAGTCGGCGTCGACCCCGGCCGCCTCGACGCCCCGGGGGTCCTGGACGACGGCGTCCACCCGGGCCGTCACCGTCGGCACACCGAGCGTGGCGGCCCGTTCCGCGAGCGCGGCGTGCAGCGCCGTGCGCCGCACGCCCAGGCCCGTGCCGTGGGCGAACCGGTGCACGGCGCGGCGGGCGCCGTCGTCGTACGCGATGCCGGTGAGCACGACGCCCGGCGGGTGCACGCCCAGCCGGGCGAGCGCGCGCACGGCCCCCGGCATGAGGCCCTCGCCGCACGCCTTGTCCACG
>JBDIAU010000457.1:0-2596 GCA_039812565.1 Beutenbergiaceae bacterium | reverse complement strand
AGCGGCACCGGCGCGGGGCCGACGCCCGGGCGCCGCATGAGGTGCACGGGGACGCCGTCGACCTCCACGCGGTAGTGCTCGTAGCGGTTGATCGCCCGCTCGGCGGCCCGCCAGTCGAAGCCGTCGGCCCAGGAGGCGCAGAGGTCCTCGAGGTAGTCGCGCCGCACGCCGTACCAGCCGTCCTCGTTGCCGACGTCGAGCGGCCAGCGGGTCGCGCGGAGGCGGCGGCGCAGGTCCTCGAGCACGTCGTCGGGCACGTGGATCGGCGTGGGCTCGAGCGGGAAGGTCCCTGACGGCACGGCGATCGCCCCCGGTCAGCGCGGGTCGAGCATGGTGAGCAGGAGCCGGCTCGGCTCGACGGCGAGCACGGCGTGGGGCAGGCGGGTGGTGAGGTGGACGAGCCCGCCGGGGTGCAGGTCGACGGTGCGGCCGTCGGCGGTGACCCGGAGGTGCCCGTCGAGCACCTGGAGGAGGACGGGGATCGCGGCCGTGTGCTCGGTGAGCTCCTGGCCGGCGTCGAAGGAGAACAGGACGACGCGCACGCCCTCGGCGCGCAGGACGGTCCGGGAGACCGTGCTCTGCGGCTGGACGGCGACCAGGGCCGCCGCGTCCGCCACGACCGTCATCGACCCCGCGGTGTCCGTCATCGACTCACCGTAGGTCACCCCGGGGCGAGGCGGGCGCCGTCCGGCCGAGTCGGCGCAGCGCCTCCGCCGCGACCTCGGCCGGTGTGCCCGTGACCTCGACGTTCACCCCGTCCTCGTCCGGCCCGAGGGGTTCGAGGACCGCGAGCTGCGACGGCAGGAGCGCCGGCGGCATGAAGTGCCCGGCGCGCGCGGCGAGACGAGCGGCGACCAGCTCCGCCGGCCCGGTGAGGTGCACGAACCGGACGCGGCCGGGCGCGCCTCGCAGCACGTCCCGGTAGGCCCGGGCGAGCGCGGAGCAGGCGACGACGGCGTCCCCGCCGGCCGCGTCCACGGCTGCGATCCGGTCCCGGACCGCCGTCAGCCAGGGCAGCCGTTGGGCGTCGGTGAGCGGCACGCCGGCGCTCATCCGGGCGACGTTCGACGGCGGGTGGAGGTCGTCGCCCTCGACGAGTACGGCGCCGAGCCGCCGCGCGAGCTCCGCGGCGACCGTCGACTTGCCGCAGCCGGCGACGCCCATGACGACGAGGTGCTCGTGCCCCTGCTCGTGCTCCTGCTCGTGCTCGGCCGGGGGGTCGGTCACGGCCGCTGCCTCGGGCTCACCGCTGCACTATGCCAGCCGGGTCGACGGCGCGGCGTCGGGCGGGCGGGGGACGGCGCCGTCGGGACGGGCCTCCCGCGGGCGGCGCGGGCGTGGCTAGGGTGGCGAGATGAGCGACTCCACCTTCCTGCGGCTCCTGCGGGAGCAGATCGGGCACGAGTTCGACGCCCACCAGCAGTACGTCGCGATCGCCGTGTGGTGCGACGCGCAGGACCTGCCCCAGCTGGCCCGGCACTACTACCGCCAGGCACTCGAGGAGCGGAACCACGCGATGATGCTGGTCCAGTACATGATCGACCGCGACCTGCCGGTCGCGATCCCGCCCGGGAGCCCGGTCCGCAACGACTTCGAGCGGGTCGTCGAGCCGGTCGCGCTGGCCCTGGCGCAGGAGAAGCAGGTCACCGAGCAGATCAAGGCGATCTTCGCGGCGGCCCGCGCGGAGGGCGACGCGCTGGGCGAGCAGTTCATGCTGTGGTTCCTCAAGGAGCAGGTGGAGGAGGTAGCGGCGGCCACCACCCTGCTCACGGTCGCCGAGCGTGCCGAGCAGGCCGGCGCGAACCTCTTCGACCTCGAGAACTTCGTGGCACGGGAGCAGATCGGCGACGCGGGGGTGTCGGCCGACGCCCCGGCAGCGGCCGGCGGGGCGCTCTAGGACAGCGCCCGCCGCGGGCGCAGGCCGGCTCAGGGGCGGACGAGGACCACGGCCTTGCCGACGAGGCGTCCCGCGGCGAGGTCCTCGACGGCGCGCGGCAGCTCGTCGAGGCGGTACCGGCCGCCGACGGCGGGGACGACGTCGCCCGACTCGAGGTGCGCCGCCAGGCGCTGGATGGCCTCCAGCCGCTCGCCGCTGAAGACCGCGGTCAGCCGCTGGGAGACGAACGGGGACAGCAGCAGGGCTCGGAGCTGGCGGCCGTTCCCGCCGGTCCACGCGCCGCCCTCCTCGCCGCCGACGATGACCAGGGTGCCGGTCCGCGTGAGGGCGCGGCGGAGCTCCCGCACGGGGCGGTTGCCGGCGATGTCGATGATCAGGTCGTAGCGGGTGACTCCGTCGAGGACCGGCTCCTGGTCGTAGGCGATGACCCGGTCGGCGCCGAGGGCGAGCACCGCCGCGGCCTTGCGCGCGCTCGCGACGCCGGTGACCCGGGCGCCGAGGGCGTGAGCGAGCTGGACGGCGAACGTGCCGACGCCACCGGACGCCCCGATGACGAGGACGTGCTGCCCCGCCTCGACGCGGCCGGCGTCGGTGAGGGCCTGCAGGGCGGTGATCCCGGAGATCGTCGCGACGGCGGCCTGCTCGACGGGGAGCGCGGCGGGCCGGTGGACGAGCTTGCGCTCGAGGGCGACGGCGTAC
>JBDIAU010000456.1:0-2608 GCA_039812565.1 Beutenbergiaceae bacterium | reverse complement strand
GCTCCCCGTGGCGGCCCAGCCAGCGCAGGGCGACGTGCTCCGCACGGGCGCCGGCGGCGTGCCGGTCGACCGCCTCGTGGGCGATGTTGAGGCCGGCGCCGTCGGGCAGCCCGTCGAGCCGACGCCGCTCCTCGGCCCACGAGAAGGCGGCGCGGGCCGCCGGGTCGTCCGGCAGGTTCGGCGGGAGGCGCAGATCGCCGGGCCGCTTGGTGATGATCGTGGCGGTCATCGTGGGCCCCGTCCCGAGGCGACGACCGCGGCGAGCGCGCGCCCGCCGTCGTCGGTGAGGCTCAGGGACCAGGACGTGAGACCGAGGCGGCGCGCCCGGGCGGCCGCCGGGCCGTGGAGTCGCAGGTCGGGCCGTCCGCAGGGGCCGGTGACGACCTCGACGTCGTGCCAGCCGACGGCGCCGATACCGGTGCCGAGCGCCTTGGCGGTGGCCTCCTTCGCGGCGAGGCGGTTCGCGACCCGCCGGACGTCCGCCTCGCAGTCGGCGCGTTCGGCGTCGGTGAGCAGCGTCGCGACCACCGCGGGGCCGCGGCGGGCGAGGAGCCGCTCGAGGCGGGCGACGTCGACCAGGTCGACGCCGGTGCGGACGCCCGGCCGCGGCGTCGGGGGGAGGCGCAGGAGGGCGTCGGCACGGCGCGGTCGAGCCCGACGGGACCATGACGCCGGCGTCATCTCGGCCTCCCGCGGACGGGGCAACCGTGCACCCCCAGCCTCGCGCCTGAGGCCCTCGGCGGGTAGTGAGCCTAGGTCCCGGGTGCCGGCCCCGAGCCGCCTCCGCCCCGCCTCCGCGCGCCGCCGCCCCCGCCGCTGCGTCGCCCAACCGCTGCGCCGAGTTTGCTCCTCGCCGAGTTCGCACCTCCGGCCCGAGGTCGCACCGCGGAAGGTGCGGACTCGAACCGGAGGTGCGAACTCGCCGGGCGTTTGCGGTTGTCGGGTCCGGGCGCGGTCGGATTGCCACCCCCGCAGATGGCAGAGGGCTGACGTCGAGGTCCCGAAGCGCGCGCGGCTTCGTGCAGGCTGTCGTCCTGCCCGGCGCACTCGGCGCCCGGCGTACCCGACGCCCCCGGGGGCAAACGACCCGGGCGAGGAGAGGAGCATCGACCGTGCAGTGGACTCTCGAGGTGGTGCAGGTGCCGGTCGCCGACGTGGACCGGGCGACGGCGTTCTACGCGGACGGGCTGGGCTTCGCCGTCGACTTCGACGTCAGCACCGGTACCGGTGTCCGGTTCGTCCAGCTGACGCCGCCCGGCTCGGGCTGCTCGATCCACCTCTCCTCCGGCGGTCCGCACGGCATGGCTCCCGGCTCGCAACGAGGGCTGATCTTGGTCGTGCCGGACGTCCGCCAGGCCCACGCAGAGCTCACCGCGCGGGGTGTGGCGTGCAGCGACGTCGTCGTGGTCGGTCGGGACGGCACGTCTCGCCCGGCACGCGACGACGACGACCTCGACAACGTCGGGCTCGTCCACCTCGGCGACCCCGACGGGAACCGATGGACCGTCCAGCAGATCAGCAGCCGCGCGTCGGCCTGAGGCGACCGCGGACGCACGATGCGGGTGGCCCCCGGCTCGCCGCCTGTGCTGGGATGTCCCCGGATGCCGCCTGGCCGGGCGGCGCCGTCGGGAAGGGACGCGGGACGATGCGAGCAGGACGGGTCGAGCGGCGCGAGGAGCGCCGGGACGAGCGGCGCGGCGGTGACGAGGGGCCCGAGGTCTACGTGATGCGCGAGAAGCTCGTCTCCATCGGGGACGACTTCCGGATCGAGACGAACCGCGGGCGTCGGGCGTTCAAGGTGGACGGCAAGGCGGTGCGCGTGCGCGACACCCTGGTGATCCGCGACGTGCAGGGCCAGGAGGTCGCCAAGCTCCAGGAGCGACTCGTGGCGGTGCGCGACACCATGACGATCGACCGCCCCGGCAGGCCCGACGCGACGATCAAGAAGGCCCTCATCGCGCCGCTGCGCGAGCGCTGGGTGCTCGAGGCCGCCGACGTCGGCCAGATCACGATCCAGGGCAACATCGTCGACCACGAGTACACGTTCGAGGCCGGGGGCCGGAAGATCGCCGAGACCTCGAAGCGCTGGCTGCGGGTCCGCGACACGTACGGCGTCGAGATCGCCCCGGGTGCGGACAACGCCCTGATCCTCGCCGCGACCGTCGCGACCGACCAGATGGCGCACTGACCGTCTGACGCCGCTCCGACGGCGTGCCGCGCGCCGATCGGTCGCCGGTTCGCGCCTCCTCCCACCCGCCGCAGTGGTAGGCCGGTGGGAGGAGGTGCGTCATGGCCACGTCCGCCCGCCGGGTCCGGGGTGCTGGTGCAGCGCTGATCGTCGGTGCCGTCCTGGGGAGTGGTGCCCTGCCCGCCGTCGCGGCGCCGGGTGTCCCCGGTCCGGCCGAGGTGACGCACGTGCGGTTCTTCGACGCCGCCGTGAACGTGCCTCCGGAGACCCCGGGTGCCGGCGGGTTCGTCGGCGGAGTGCGGTTCCACACCACGATCGGCGGTCCCACGACCGTCGACGTCTACCTGTCCCGGCAGGCCGAGCGGACGTGCCCTGACGGCGCCGAGGGGGTCGCCGGCACGACCCTGCGGACGCCCGACG
>JBDIAU010000455.1:0-2612 GCA_039812565.1 Beutenbergiaceae bacterium | reverse complement strand
CGGGAGCACGCTGGTCTGCTGCCGGTCCGACGCGGGGAGCACGCTGGTCTGCTGCCGGTCGGCCGCGGGGAGGACCACGGTGCCGACGGCGTCCGCGGGCGGCACCGCCGTCGTCGCCCCCTCGACCCCCGCGGGCCCGGACGCGGCGCCCTCGGACCCGGCGGTCCGCTCCCCGGCCGCCGCCGCGCCCGCGCCCGCGGCCTCGGCGTCGATCGCCGCCAGGAGCGAGGCCGGGTCCTGCCGGGCCCCCGGCGCCGGGACGAGGCACGCGCGGGCCGCCGCGGCCACGCGCGGCGGCAGGCCCGTGGTGTCGACGTCGCCGCGCGTCACCCGCGCGAGCACGACCTCCATCGGCCCCTGGCCGAACGGCGCGTGGCCGGTCGCCGCGAACACGAGCACGGCCGCCCAACCCCACCAGTCCCCCGCCTCCCCCGGCGCCGCCCCGGCGACCAGCTGCGGGTCGATGTACCCGGGCGTGCCGGTGACGAGGCCGGTCTGGGTGACCCGGACGTCGTCGAGGATCTGGGAGATGCCGAAGTCGATGAGCACCGGGCCGTCGTCGGTGAGCATGACGTTCGACGGCTTGACGTCGCGGTGGACCACCCCGGAGTCGTGGATCGCGACCAGGCCGTCGTGCAGCCCGTGCGCGAGGGCGGCGAGCTCGTCGGGCTCGAACGGGCCGTGCTCCTCGACGGACTCCTCGAGCGTCTGGCCGTCGATGAGCTCGGTGACGACGAACGCCTCGTCGGCGTCCGCCTCGGCGTCGAGCACCCGCGCGACGCCGGTGTGCCGGACGCGGTGGAGCGTCGCGACCTCGCGCCGGAGCCGGTCCCGGGCCTGCGGGTCGGCGCTGACCTGCGGGTGGAGGAGCTTGAGCGCGACGTGCCGGCGGTCGGCGTCGACCGCCTCGTACACGGTGCCCATGCCGCCCGAGCCGATGACGCGCAGGAGCTCGTACCCACCGAGCTCCTCGCCCGCCCGCCTCATGGCCGGCCCTCGCGCCGCATGTCGTCAACGGTACGTGAGCCAGGGCGCCCACCATCCGCGCACAGCCGTGGCGGACGGGTGAGCCCGCACACCTTTGGCTACGGTGGCGAGCGGACCGCCATCGCCGACCCGGGGGAGACCCACCGTGGAGACCGGCCCGCACGACTTCGTCGTCGTCGCCAACCGCCTGCCCGTGGACGTCAGCGTCACGGTGGACGACGACGGCGCCCAGCACCTCGACTGGCGACGCTCGCCCGGCGGCCTCGTGACCGCCCTGGAGCCGGTCGTCCGCGGCGACCGCGGGGCGTGGGTCGGCTGGTCGGGCAAGCCCGACCTCGACGCCGAGGCCTTCGAGTCGGACGGGATGTGGCTCGTCCCGGTGACGCTCACGGAGCAGGAGGTCGCCGACCACTACGAGGGCTTCTCCAACGCGACGCTCTGGCCGCTCTACCACGACGTCATCGCCGCCCCCGAGTTCCACCGCGACTGGTGGACGCAGTACGAGGCGGTCAACCGCCGCTTCGCCGACGCGGCCTCGGCCACGGCCGCCGAGGGCGCGACCGTCTGGGTGCAGGACTACCAGCTGCAGCTCGTCCCCGCGATGCTCCGCCAGGCGCGGCCGGACCTGCGGATCGGGTTCTTCGACCACATCCCGTTCCCGCCGGTGGAGATCTTCTCCCAGCTCCCGTGGCGGCGGCGCGTGGTCGAGGGCCTGCTCGGCGCGGACCTCCTGGGCTTCCAGCGTGCCGGCGACGCGTCGAACTTCCTGCGGGCGGTCCGTCGCTTCACCGACCACCCGACGCGCGGCCAGCTCGTCACCGTCACCGAGCCCGGCCCCGACGGCGCCCGCACCCGGACCGTGCGGGCGGCACCGTTCCCCATCTCCATCGACGCGAAGGCGTTCGACGCACTCGCGCGCACGCCGGAGGTGGCCGCCCGGGCCCGGGAGATCCGCAAGGAGCTCGGCGACCCGGGTGCGGTGCTCCTCGGCGTCGACCGGCTCGACTACACCAAGGGCATCGGCCACCGCCTCAAGGCGTTCGGCGAGCTGCTCGAGGACGGCCGGCTCACCGTCGAGCAGGTGACGCTCGTGCAGGTCGCGAGCCCGAGCCGGGGCCGTGTGGAGCACTACAAGACGCTCCGGGACGACATCGAGCTGACCGTCGGGCGGATCAACGGGGACCACGCCACGCTCGGGCACCCCGCCGTCCACTACCTCCACCAGTCCTTCCCCATGGAGGAGATGGCGGCCCTCTACCGGGCGGCGGACGTGATGCTCGTGACGGCGCTGCGGGACGGGATGAACCTCGTGGCCAAGGAGTACGTGGCGGCGCAGTACGACGGTCGCGGCGTCCTCGTGCTCTCGGAGTTCACGGGCGCCGCGGACGAGCTCCACCAGGCGCTGCGCGTCAACCCGCACGACATCGACTCGCTCAAGGCGACGATCATGCAGGCGCTGACGATGGACCGCCGCTCCGCGAAGCGCCGGATGCAGGCGCAGCGCCGGCGCATCCTGGAGCACGACGTCAACCGGTGGGCGGCGGACTTCCTCACCGCCCTGCGCGACGGTCCCGGGCACGAGGTCGGGGCGCGCGGGCGCCGCGGGAAGGGCGGGAAGGGATGAG
>JBDIAU010000454.1:0-2622 GCA_039812565.1 Beutenbergiaceae bacterium | reverse complement strand
CGGCGACGACGGCGGCCCCGCCCGCCCGGGAGAGGCGGACGGCGACGTCGGCCCCGCCGACGGCGACGACGCCCTCGGCGAGGAGCCGCGCCGTGGCCGCGTCGTCGACGACGGCGCTCGCGGCGTCGACGCGGAGCGTCACGGCTCGCGGGGCACCACCGCCGACCGGCCGGGCGAGCACCTCGAGCCGACCTCCGTCGAGGAGCGCTGCGGCGTCGTCGTCGCTGAGGTCCACGCTCAGCCGGGTGCCGTCCTGGAGTGCGAGCACCCCCCGCTCGAGGAGGTCGCGGGCGCCGCCGGCGACGGTCACCTCGGTCGGCGGGTCCGTGAGCGCTCGCACGAGGGCGTCGCGGTCAGGCGCGGCGAGGACGAGGTGCACGGGGAGCCCGCCCGTCGCGGATCGCAGCGACTCGATCCTCGTCCGCGGCACCGGGAGGTCGGCCTCGGCGGCCGCGCCGACCGTGACGCTTCTCACGGAGTCGACAGTGACACTTCTCACGGAGTCGTCGAGCACGAGCGGGGCGCGGGTCGTGCGTCCGGTCGCGGGATCGGGGAGATCGGCCCTCAGGAGGACGAACTGGCCGAAGTCGAGCTGGCGCGTCACCGAGCCCCGCGGCAGCTGCTGGCCGCAGTCGCCGTCGAGGAGCGCCGGCGCGGAGCCGGTGGGGGCGGGTGCGGGCTGGTCGGGCATGGCGGGCCTCCTCGTCGTGCGACGCCCGGACCGCATCGGCCCAGCGCCGTGCCCGGAGTCAACTGGTCGCCGCCGACCTCGGCAACAGCGACAAAGTCCGGTCCCGCGGGTTGGACGGGTGACGTCGGCGCAGGCCTGAGCGCTGCGGGCCGACCTACTGCCGCACCCGGCCGAACCCGAGCCGCAGGGTGACGCCCACCGCGAGGGCCCAAGCGAGCAGGACCCAGATGTCGCCGGAGTTCAGGCCGTGGGAGGGCAGCACCGCGACGAGCTCCCGCCCGGCCCACCGGGAGTGGCCGGCGACGAGGGTGACGGCGAACGCCGTCAGGACGAGGGAGACCAGGAGCGCCTCGAGCCGCCTGCGCTGCATGGCGGTCGATGATATCCGCGGCCCGGAATTCCGGCGCGGCGGCAACCGACATGCCGGGTTTTGACGACCGTCGCCCTCACCAGTGACAATTGCCGTACTCATCACCGCCGAGCCCCCCTCGGCCGTGGCAAATCCCCACCGTGTGCAGCGCAGCGTCAGCGCACGGTTTTGCCATGCCCAGCGGGGCGCGAACTCCTCCGGGAGGTGGCATGGCCGAGCTCGGAATCCGACGACTGACCCAGCCCGGGCCCTCACGGGCCGCGCACTCCCCAGCTGTCGTCCGGCCCATGTCCGTGGGCACGGCGCTGCTGGTCACCGACGCCGCGGCCGCGGCGCTGGGCATCGTCCTCGCGGGCCTCATCGTGCCCGCCCCCCGCAGCGAGTACGGCCAGGTCGCGATGTGGCTGGTCCTGTGGGGATCCTGGCTGCTGGCTCTGGCCGTGACGCGCTCCCGGGACCCCCGCGTCCTCGGCGCCGGCGTCGACGAGTTCCGCCGCGTCGCCACCTCGGCGTTCATCATCTACACGGGGCTGGCCGTCGCCGCCGTGCAGTCCGGCCTGCTCAACCGGTCCCTGATCACGGCGGTGCTGGTCAGCGGCCTGCTGATCATGGCGGGGCGGGCGGTGTGGCGGCCGCTGCTGCGGCGCCTGCGCCGTCACGGCCGGTTCCTCACCGGCGCGATCGTGATCGGCTCGCGCCAGGACGTCGACCGCGTGGTCGCCGAGCTGGGCGTGAACCCGACCGCCGGCTACGAGCCCGTGGCCGTGGCCTACACCGAGAGCGAGAACCTCCCCGCCGAAGGCCCGGGCGGCCTGCCCGTCGTCCCCATGGACCACCTGGTCGAGACCGCGCGGGACAGCGACACCCGCGCCGTCATGGTGGCCGGGGACGTCCCCGGCGGCCGCGAGCAGCTCCGTGGCCTGGGCTGGGACCTGGAGGACCTGCAGGTCGAGCTCATCCTCGTGTCCCGGCTGACCCACGTCGCCGGGCCGCGCATGCACCTGCGGCCGGTCGAGGGCCTGCCCATGGTGCACGTCGAGCTGGCGCAGTACTCCGGCCCGAACCACACCCTGAAGCGGGCGTTCGACGTGGCCGCCAGCGCGACGGCGATCGTCCTGCTCGCGCCCCTCTTCCTGGCCATCGCGGTGGCCGTCAAGGTCGAGGACGGCGGCCCGATCATCTTCCGCCAGGAGCGGGTGGGCGCCCACGGGCGCCGCTTCACCATGCTGAAGTTCCGCTCGATGGTCGTCGACGCGGACCGCCGGCTCGCCGAGCTCCAGGCCCTCAACGAGGGGAGCGGCGTGCTCTTCAAGCTCCGGAACGACCCCCGGGTCACGGGCGTCGGCCGGTTCCTGCGGCGCACGTCCCTCGACGAGCTGCCCCAGCTCTTCAACGTGCTCGGCGGCTCGATGAGCCTGGTCGGGCCGCGTCCGCCGCTGCCCCGGGAGGTCGAGCAGTACGCCGACCCGGTGCCGCGCCGCCTCCTGGCCAAGCCCGGGATCACCGGGTTGTGGCAGGTCAGCGGCCGGTCCGACCTCTCGTGGGACGAGAGCGTGCGCCT
>JBDIAU010000453.1:0-2635 GCA_039812565.1 Beutenbergiaceae bacterium | reverse complement strand
CACGAGGGGGAGCGCGGTGACCAGGGCGTCGAACCCTCGGCCGGCGACGAGGGCGACGGCGCCCCACAGGCCACCGTCGAACCGGACGGCGTCGACGGTCGGGCCCCGCGCCGGGAGCCGGGCCACCTCGACCGCGAGGGCCAGCGCGACGGGCGCGAGCAGGGCGGCCCATCGCGAGCGGAGCAGGTAGCCGCAGCCGAGCCCCGCGGCGAGCGCGACGGCGAGCCACGTCAACGACTGCGCGGTGGTCACCGGCCCGCGCGGCCAGGCAAGCCCGAGGAGCAGCCCCGCGCCGACGGGCACGGCGACGGCGCCCACCCGGCGGGGCCATCCGGGCGGGGTGGAGCTCTCGGGCGGGGGAGGTGGGTCGAGCTGGTTCATGGCGGGTCCCTGGTCGGGTGCGGGTCTGCCGTCCATCGTGGCCCTGCGCTCCCGGCCGCCGCCTGGGCCGGAAGGCCGCCCGGGTCGCCGGCCTACGCGCGGGTGCCCGTCGGGTCGCCCCAGCCGACCACCCGGTGCAGCAGCGCGGTCTTGGGGTAGGCGTCCGGCGCGGACCGGGGGCCGACCTCGAACAGGTCGAGCAGGAGGACGAGCGGGTAGTCCGGGGCCTGCTCGTGGCGCCGCAGGACCACGCCGTCGCACCCGATCACCGTGACGCCGTCGCCCCAGATCGCGGTCCACGTGTGCGGCTGGTCGCCGGCGATCGGGACGTCGAGCTCGGTCATGTCCGTGCGCAGCCGGTCGTCGTGGTGGGCCTTGAGGCCGGTGCGCACCCGGCAGGACCGTTCCCCGGCGGCCTCCCCGTCGATCTCGAGCAGGCAGATCTCGCCGCTGTCCCGCTCCGAGCGGTGCTCGGTGCCCACGAGCCACGCGGCGAGCACGGTGCCGGGGTCGCGGCTCGCCGTCATCGTCACGTCGACCCGCCCCGCGCTCGGCGCCCACAGCAGCCGGGTGGGCGTCGGCGTGCGGACCACCAGCCCGTCGGGGCGGTGCCGGTGGGTCCCGACCGTCGAGCCCGCGGGGCCGGAGAACGTCGCGGTCTGCAGGTTCGAGACGCGCAGCGGCGCATCCTCCTCGCGCCAGTCGGGCTGGTCGGCGTCGATGCGCAGCCGCAGGCCCGCGGGCCCGAGGTCGTAGCGGGCCACCGACCGGTCCGGCGTGCTCCAGTGCGGCAGGTAGTGGTCGACCCACAGGTCGGTCCGCAGCGACGGCCCGGTGAAGTCGTCCTCGAGGTCGGGTGCGCGGTCCGGCGGTGCGGGCAGGAGGTCCGGCGTCATCCGGGGATCCAACCACGGTCGGGAGCGGCCACCCTCGCCCGCCCGCGCCGGTGCGCGACGACCGGGGAGCGCTCGATGAAGAAACTTGCTGAACTTCGCACCGAGAACGCCTCGCCGCGCCCGCGGGCCTGTGAGATGCTGCCGGGACACCGCCGGCGCCGCTGCCCCGTGCGCGCCCGGTCCTCCTGGAGGAGCTGCCGCATGAGCAGAGTCGCTCGCCGTCGTGCCCTCGCGCTCGCCACCACGGCGAGCCTCGCGATCGGGCTCACCGCCACCACCGCCGCCGCCGATCCGGCGGAGCGCACCGTCGCGCTCGTCGGGTCGCTGCAGGACGAGGTCGGCTGCGCGACCGACTGGGACCCGGCGTGCACCGCGTCCGCGCTGGCTCCGCAGGGCGACGGCACGTACGCGGCCCGGTTCGAGATCCCCGAGGGCGCGTACGAGCTCAAGGTGGCCGTCAATGGCTCGTGGGACGAGAACTACGGCGCGGGCGGGGCGGCCGGCGGCGCCAACATCCCGCTCGCCGTCGCCGGCCCCGCCACTCTCGAGTTCCGGTACGACGACGCCACGCACCTGATCACGGTGGCGCCGACGGACCTGCCCTCGGACCGGGTGCGCCGCGCCGACCGGCAGCTCGCCGCCGACTCCCTGCGCACGCCGCTGACGCGCGAGCAGTTCTACTTCGTCATGACGGACCGGTTCGCCAACGGCGACCCGGGCAACGACACCGGCGGCCTCACCGGCGACCGCCTCACCACCGGGCTGGACCCCACGAACTGGGGCTTCTTCCACGGCGGCGACCTGCGCGGGCTCCTCGACAACCTCGACTACATCCAGGGCCTGGGCACGACGGCGCTCTGGCTGACGCCGTCGTTCGCGAACAAGCCGGTCCAGGGCGAGGGGGAGAACGCCTCCGCTGGGTACCACGGCTACTGGGTCACGGACTTCACCCGGATCGACCCGCACCTCGGCACGAACGAGGAGATGAAGGAGCTCGTCGACGCGGCGCACGCGCGCGGGATGAAGGTCTTCTTCGACATCATCACGAACCACACGGCGGACGTGATCTCGTACGCCGAGGGCCAGTTCTCGTACATCTCGAAGGACGCCGAGCCGTACCGTGACGCCGCCGGGAACCCGTTCGACGACGTCGACGTCGTGAACTCCCCGGACTTCCCGGCCCTGGACCCCGCGGTGTCCTTCCCCTACACCCCGGTCGTGGCGCCCGAGGAGGCCGCCGCCAAGACGCCGGAGTGGCTCAACGACACGACGCTCTACCACAACCGCGGCGACTCGACCTTCAGCGGGGAGTCCTCGACGTACGGCGACTTCGTCGGCCTCGACGACCTGTTCACCGA
>JBDIAU010000452.1:0-2636 GCA_039812565.1 Beutenbergiaceae bacterium | reverse complement strand
TACCTGCCCGGCAGCCGGGTCATCGACCCCCTCGCCCTCGACGCCGCCGCGGCCGACCGCGCGTGGCTCGCGGCCGGCACCGTGCCGGGCGCGGGTGGGCCGTACGCGGAGATGGTCGAGGGCGCCCTGCTCGACCTTCGGACCCTCATGCGCCCCAACGGCGCCCTCGTCGCGGCGCAGTACCGGATCTGGGAGTACGTCTGGCCGCGCGACGCCTCGTTCGGCGCCGCGGCGCTCGCCGCGACGGGCCACCACGACGACGCCCTCGCCGTCCTCACCCACCTCCAGGGCCTCCAGGCGACGGACGGGTCGTTCGAGGCCCGCTACCTCCCCGACGGCTCCGGCCGGACCCCCGACGACCGCCGCCCGCAGTCCGACGGCGCCGGCTGGGCCCTGTGGGCGACGGCGCGCCTGGTCGAGACCCTGCCGCCCGGCGCCGAGCAGGCTCGAGCCGCGGCGCAGCTCGAGCCGCTCGTCGACCGGTCGACGGCGTTCGTGCGCGCGCAGATCGCGCCGCGCACCGGGCTGCCGTACGCGTCGTCGGACTACTGGGAGGTGCGCCCGCGCTCCCTCACGCTCGGCACCGCGGCGCCCCTCCTGGCGGGCCTCGAGGCGGCCGCCCGCCTCTACCCCGTGCTCGGGCGACCCGGGGACGGCCAGGCAGCGGCGACGACGGCGGCCGTCCTGCGCGCGGCGGTCGAGCGTGCCTTCGGCCGGGTCGGGTACCCCCGCGAGCTGGGCGGACGGCTCCCCGACGCCGCGACGGCGTTCGCCCTGCCACCGTTCCAGCCGACCGCGCTCGCCGGCGCCGAGGCGGCCTGGCGCGCCTCGGTCCCCCTCATGCTCCGCCCCGCGGGCGGCGTCGCCCCCGGCGCCTCGTGGCGGGACGACGGCGTCTCCTGGACCCCGCAGACCGCCCTCTACGCGCTTGCCGCCGCCACAGCGGGCGACGCGGCCGAGGCGCAGCACTGGCTCACGTGGCTGGACGGGCACCGCACGCCGTCGGGCGCCCTGCCGGAGAAGGTCCTCGCCGACGGCAGCCCGGCCGCCGTCGCCCCGCTCGCGTGGACCTGCGCTCTCGTCGTCCTCGCCGTGGACGTGCTCGAGCGCGGCCGGACCTCCTGAGGTCCGGCGTGCGCGCCCGGCGTCAGGGCGTCGCCGAGGCGGGCGGCACGTAGTCGCTGCGCAGGACGACGGCGATCGAGTCCGTCGCGTCGGGCAGCTCCAGCAGCTGCCCGATGCCGAGGAGGTCGGCGATCCGCAGGGCCGTGTCGGCCAGGGCGGCGTTGTTGTAGTAGACGGTCGAGACCGTCGGCAGGCGGTTGCCGTAGTCGTCGGCGGTGAGGTCGGTGAAGCCGTCCGCGGTGAGTGCGGCGACCGCGGTGGCGCCGAGGCCCTCGGTGGGGGTGCCGTTGAGGATGAACACCTGCGCGGCGCGCTGGACGTCGCCGGTCGGCGTGGGCTCCGGCGTCGGCGTCGCCTCCGCCGTCTCCTGGGGCTCGGGTGTCTCCTCGGCGGTGGGCTCCGCCGTCGGGAGGGCCGAGGTGACGGAGGTGGCGGCCGGCTCGGGCGTGCCCGAGCCGGACAGGGCGGAGACGCCGAGGTACGCGAGGGCCGGGGCGAGGATCAGGGCGACGACGAACGGGAGCACGGTCCGCCACCGCGGGGTCGGGGTGCGGTGCACGCCCTGGGGGATGCGGTCGGACCCGAGGGAGTCGAACTCGTCCTCGGGGTACGGGTACTCCGGCTTCGCCACGGGGTGAAGGCTAGTCCGTGGGTCCCGTCAGAGGTCGGCGCCGAGGCGGCGAGCCGAGCGGGCGCGCTGCCGCTCGTCGCGCATCCGGCGCAGCCGCTTGACGAGGAGGGGGTCGGCCGCGAGCGCGTCCGGGTCGTCGATGAGGGTGTTGAGCACCTGGTAGTAGCGGGTGGCCGAGAGGCCGAACAGCTCGCGGATCGCCGTCTCCTTGGCGCCCGCGTACTTCCACCACTGCCGCTCGAACGCGAGGATCGCGCGGTCCCGCTCGGAGAGCGCGTCCTCGGCGCGAGGGACCTCGGTGATTGTTGCTCCGTCGATCGTCATCTCGCCTCCTCGCTGGCCGCCGCCGTGGCGACGGGTCGACGCTCGTCGCCACTCTAGGCGCGAACGACACCGGTGTCATTCGTCCGGTGCCGGGTGTCGCACCGGGGGCGAGCGAGATCCGCGCAGGTCGGGCGCGGTGCGCCGAGCGCCGCCGTCGCGCCGGCCCGCGGCGTCGCTACCCTCCCCGCGTGACGCCGCCCCCCGCACCCCTGAGCGACCTCGTCGACCCCGGCTGGGCCCGCGCCCTCGCCCCGGTGGAGCCGCGCATCCGGGCGATGGGCGACTTCCTGCGCGCCGAGCTCGCCGCCGGGCGGGACTACCTGCCCGCCGGCGACGCCGTGCTCCGCGCCTTCCGCACGCCGCGCTTCGACGACGTCCGGGTGCTCGTCGTCGGCCAGGACCCGTACCCCACGCCCGGGCACCCGATGGGGCTGTGCTTCTCCGTGCAGCCCACCGTCCGCCCGCTGCCTCGCAGCCTGGAGAACGTCTTCACCGAGCTCGCGGCCGACGTCGGGGTCCCCCGGCCGCCGACGGGCGACCTCAGCGCGTGGACCAC
>JBDIAU010000451.1:0-2638 GCA_039812565.1 Beutenbergiaceae bacterium | reverse complement strand
GAGCTCGCCCGCCCGGCGCCGGCCCGCACGCCCGCCGTCCGGTCCCGCTCGCGGCGCAGGGCCCACGTCGCGACCGCGGCGCCGGCGACGCCCCAGAGCGCGATGACCGCGAGGTGGTCGAGGTAGAGGCCCGAGCCCGTCAGGTACGGGTTGAGCGCGTCACCGAACGCGTTGACGAGGTGCTTGAGGGGGAACACCCAGCCCACGCTCGACATCCAGGCCGGCGTGGAGCCCCCGAAGAAGAAGATGTCGGAGAAGAACGCGAGCGGGATCACGAGGCCGTTCGTCACCGCGAGCGTCGCCTGCATGCTCGGCAGGAGGGCCGCGAGCGCCAGCCCGCAGGCGCTGAACGACGCGGAGGCGACCACGATCGTGAGGAGCGCCGCGGGCACCGTCCGCCCGACGACCTGCACGTCGTAGAACGCGACGCCGACGCCGAGCACCAGCACGACGGCCACGAGGCCGAGGACCAGCGCGGCCCCCATCCGCCCGCCGATCAGCGCCCACGTGGGCAGCGGCGTGCCCGCCTGGCGCTTGAGGACGCCGTTCGCACGGGCCTCGGCGAAGCCGACGGCGAGGAACGAGAAGGTCGACATGACGACGCCGAACGCCGCGAACGCCGGTGCGACGAACTGGGCGAGGCGGACGCCGGAGCGCTCGTCCAGCACCTCGTTGCCGATGAGCGCGGCGATGAGGATGAAGAACACCAGCGGGAACCCGACGCTCAGGATCAGGGTGATCGGCGTGCGGCGCAGGCTGGTGAGCTCGTGGCCGACCTGCCGCAGCAGGAGGGGGGCGCCGCGGTTCACGGCGCGTCCGCGGCGTCGGCCGGCTCTTCGGCGCCGGGCTCGCCGACGAGGTCGAGGTAGACGTCCTCGAGGCTCGGCCGAGAGACCCCGAGGTCTTCCAGCTCCAGGCCGCGCTCGAGCGCCCAGCCGGACAGGGTGTGCACGTCCGCCGTCGGCCGGCCGGTGCGGATCTCGACGATGGTGCCCGCGAGGCGGACGTCGTCGCCGACCGCGGGGAGGTCGGCCACGGCCGCGCCGTCGGGCAGGCGGAAGGACACCACCGTCCCGCCGCCGGCGGCCGCGGCCAGCTCCTCCGGGGTGCCCTGGGCGATGACCCGCCCGTGGTCGATGACGACCACGCGGTCCGCGAGGTGCTGCGCCTCGTCGAGGTAGTGCGTGGTGAGCAGGATGGTCGTGCCGAGGTTCCGCAGGCGGTCGACGAGCTCCCACGCCCGGCGCCGGGCCGAGGGGTCGAAGCCGGTGGTCGGCTCGTCGAGGAACAGCATCTCCGGGTCCCCGACGATGCCGAGCGCCAGGTCGAGGCGGCGCTTCTGGCCCCCCGAGAGCGTGCGGACCTTGTCCCCGGCCTTCTCCTCGAGCCCGACGAGGGCGAGCACCTCGTCGACGGGGCGAGGGTGCGGGTAGTAGCCGGCGTGGAGGCGCACGAGCTCGCGGGGGCTGAACTGGTCTTCGAAGCCCGCCTCCTGCAGGACGACGCCGATGCGCTCGCGGTACGAGCGGCCGCCGCTGCGGGGGTCGACGCCGAGGACCCTCACGGTGCCGCCGTCCGGGGTGCGGTACCCCTCGAGGATCTCGACGGTGGTCGTCTTGCCGGCCCCGTTGGGCCCGAGCAGGGCGACCACCTCGTGGGGCTCGATGGCGAGGTCGAGCCCGTCGACGGCCCGGACGCTCCCGTACGCCTTGCGCAGACCCTCGACGACGACGGCGGACATGGCTCCTCCTCCGGCCCGTCGCACGGGCTCATCTGCCGTTCTACTCGCCGGGCACGCGGAGGTGAAGGGACCCACGGCTAGGCTGCGGGCCGTGAGACTCCTCGTCATCGGTTCCGGCGCGCGTGAGCACGCCATCACGCGCGCCCTCGTGGCCGACCAGCAGACGACGGCGGTGTTCGTCGCCCCGGGCAACCCGGGCACGGCGCGGATCGCCGAGAACCGCCCGGTGGTCGCGGACGACCCGGCCGCCGTCGCGGCGCTGGCGAGCGAGCTCGAGGTGGACCTCGTGGTCGTCGGCCCCGAGGTCCCGCTGGTGGCGGGCGTCGCGGACGCGGTCCGGGCGGCCGGCATCGCATGCTTCGGCCCGTCGCGGGAGGCGGCCCGGCTCGAGGGCTCCAAGGCGTTCGCGAAGGACGTCATGGCCGCGGCGGGCGTGCCGACGGCGATGGCGCACGTCTGCACCACGCCCGAGGAGCTCGCCGACGCCCTCGACGCGTTCGGCGCGCCGTACGTCGTCAAGGACGACGGGCTCGCCGCCGGCAAGGGCGTCGTGGTCACGAGCGACCGGGACGCGGCCCTCGCGCACGGCGAGGCGTGCCTCGCCCGCCCGGGGGGCGCCGTCGTCGTCGAGGAGTACCTCGACGGCGAGGAGGTGTCCCTGTTCTGCGTCACCGACGGCCGGACGGTGGTGCCCCTGGAGCCGGCGCAGGACTTCAAGCGCCTCGGCGACGGTGACTCCGGCCCCAACACGGGCGGCATGGGCGCGTACAGCCCGTTGCCGTGGGCGCCGGCGGGCCTGGTCGAGGACGTGGTCGCGCGCGTCGCCCAGCCGACGGTCGACGAGCTCGCCCGCCGCGGCACCCCCTTCGTCGGGCTGCTGTACTGCGGGCTGGCGCT
>JBDIAU010000450.1:0-2641 GCA_039812565.1 Beutenbergiaceae bacterium | reverse complement strand
CGTACGCCGGCGTGGTCCGCCTCGTCGAGCAGGCGCAGGCGACGTCGGCCCCGTTCGTCCGCGTCGCCGACCGCCTCGCCGTCGTCTTCGTCCCCCTCACCCTCGTGCTCGCGGGCGCGGCGTGGTGGATCGCCGGGGACCCGGTGCGCGCCGTCGCCGTCCTCGTGGTCGCGACGCCGTGCCCGCTGCTGCTCGCCGCCCCGATCGCGATCATGTCGGGCCTGTCCCGGGCGGCCCGCGCCGGCGTCGTCGTCAAGGGCGGCGCCGCGCTCGAACGTCTCGCCGCGGGGACCGTCATGCTCTTCGACAAGACCGGCACCCTCACCCAGGGCCGGCCGACCCTCGCCGACGTCGTCACCCCGGACGGCGTCGACCCCGACGAGCTGCTCCGCCTCGCCGCGTCCCTCGACCAGGTCTCGGCCCATGTGCTCGCCTCCTCCATCGTCGCCGCCGGCGCCCGCCGCGGCCTGGCGCTCGAGATGCCGAGCGACGTCCGCGAGGTGCACGGCCACGGCGTCGAGGGGGTCGTGGACGGGCGGGCGATACGCCTCGGCAAGGCGGCCTGGGTGGTCGGCGAGGGCCTGCCGCCGTGGGTCCGTCAGGTCCGGCGCCGCGCCGACCTGGACGGCTCGCTCACCGTCTTCTGCGGCGTCGACGGCGAGCCGGCGGGCGCGTTCCTCCTCGAGGACCCGGTCCGGCCCGACGCCCCGCGGATGGTCCGCGCCCTGCGTGAGGCGGGCGTCAAGCGCGTCGTGCTCGTCACCGGGGACCGGGCGGACATCGCCGTCTCGGTCGGCCGCATCGTGGGGATCGACGAGGTGCTCGCGGACCGCGACCCCGCCGACAAGCTCGCCGCCATCCGCCAGGAGTCGGCAAACGGCGCCACGATCATGGTCGGCGACGGCGTGAACGACGCCCCCGCCCTCGCCGCTGCGGACGTGGGCGTCGCGCTCGCGGCGCGGGGCGCGACGGCGTCGTCGGAGGCGGCAGACGTCGTCCTCACCGTCGACCGGGTCGACGCCCTCGCGGACGCGATCCTCGTCGCCCGCCGCTCGCGGCGGATCGCGCTGCAGGCCGTCCTCGTCGGCATGGGCCTGTCCGTGGCGGCGATGCTCGTGGCCGCGGCCGGCTACCTGCCGCCGGCCGCCGGCGCGGTGCTGCAGGAGGTCATCGACGTCCTCGCGATCGCGATCGCGCTGCGCGCCGTGCTGCCCGGGCGGTCGCACACGATCCCGATGGCGCCCGACGACGTCGCCACCGCCGCGCGGCTGCGCTCCGAGCACGACGCGGTGCTCGCCGTCGTCGAGCAGATCCGCGGCGTCGCGGACGGCCTGACGACCCACGACCCCGACCTCGGCCCCGCCCGCGCGCTCCTCGTCCGCCTCGAGACGGAGCTCGTGCCGCACGAGCGCGCCGACGAGGAGCTGCTCGTCCCGATCGTCGCCCGGGCGCTCGGCGGGACCGATGCGACGGCCGCGCTGAGCCGCACCCACGCCGAGATCGAGCACCAGGTCAGCCGCCTCCACCGCCTCCTCGGCACCCTCGACCCCGACGGCGTGCTCCCGGAGGACGTCGTGGAGCTGCGCCGCCTCCTCTACGGCCTCTACGCCGTCCTGCGCCTGCACAACGCCCAGGAGGAGGAGGGCGCGTTCAGCCTCGTCCCGACGCAGCCGGCGTAGCGCCCGCGACGACCGCGGGACGGATCTCGTCCCCGGAGCGGGCCGGCGGCGGCCGCGGCGCACCTAGGGTCGGCACGTGGCCCATCGGCACGTGCCGGACGAGGGACCGGCCCGCCCCGCGTCACCCCGGGTGCGGCTGGTGCTCCTGCTCGTCCTCGCCCCCCTCGTCCTGGCGACGGCGGTCGGCCTGGTGGTCCTGTGGCCGTCCGCACCGACCACGGCGGGCGTCGACGGCGGCAGCGCCGTCACCGTGCGGGGCACGGTCCTCGAGGTGGTCGAGGTGGACTGCGGCGAGACCCTCGGCACGGACGAGCCGCAGACGTGCGCGGACCTGCGCGTGGAGCTCGCGGACGGGACCGAGGTGACGGTGGCCGCCACGCCCGCCCTGGTGGCGGCCGGGCTGAGCGCAGGGGCCGACGTGCACGTCGTCGAGCTGCCCGGCGAGGACGGGGCGACGGCGTACGAGCTGGCCGACGTCGACCGGACCGTCGGGCTCGCCGTGCTGGCCGGCGTGTTCGCCGTGCTCGTCGTCGCCGTGGCTCGGCTGCGGGGGTTCGCGGCGCTCGTCGGGCTCATGCTCGCGTTCGGGCTGCTGCGCCAGTTCATCCTGCCGGCGCTCCTGTCCGGCGAACCCGCCGTGCCGGTCGCCGTGGTGGGCTCGGCGGCGATCATGTTCGTGGCCCTCTACGTGGCGCACGGCGTCTCGCTGCGCACCACGACGGCGGTCATCGGGACGATGGCCGGCCTCGCGATCACCGCCGTCCTGGGCTGGTTCGCGACGCAGGCGCTCCTGCTCACGGGTGGGGGCGGCGACGACGAACGGCTCCTCGCCGCCGTGGCGCCCGACGCGGAGCTGCGCGGGGTGCTCCTGGCCGGGCTGGTCCTCGCCGGCCTGGGCGTCCTCAACGACGTCACGGTCACCCAGGCGTCGGCCGTGTGGGAGCTGCACGACGCGCACCCCG
>JBDIAU010000449.1:0-2643 GCA_039812565.1 Beutenbergiaceae bacterium | reverse complement strand
GCTGCGGGCAGTGCTGCTCGAGCGGCACGGGCCCGCGCTCGGGCGGGTCCTGCCCCGCTGCGCGGTCCTCGTGGGGGGCGAGCGCGGCGGTGACGACCGTCCGGTGCCGGAGGGCGCCGTCATCGACGTGCTTCCCCCCTTCGCCGGCGGGTGAACCCCAGTCGCCTCCCGCCTCACCGCCTTCAGCCTGCCCCACCCCCCGCCGAGTTCGCACCTCCGGCCCGGGGTCGCACCGCGGTTGGTGCGACCTCGGGGCCACGGTGCGAACTCGGCGGGGGGTGCCGGCGGGGCGTGCCGGGCGGGCGTCAGCCGCCGATGGCGTTCATCGGCCGGTCGGGCTGGAGGAACGACGGGTCGTCGATGCCGTGGCCGGGCAGCTTGCCGCGCAGGCAGTCCCGGACGGCGGCGGCGAGGTCCTCGTCCGAGGCACCGGCTCGCAGGAGGGCGCCGAGGTCGGTCTCGGTGCGGGCGAAGAGGCAGCTGCGGAGCTTGCCGTCGGCGGTGAGGCGGAGGCGGTCGCACGCGCCGCAGAACGGCGCCGTCACGGACGCGATGACGCCGACGGTCGCCGGCCCGCCGTCGACGAGCCAGCGCTGCGCCGGCGCCGAGCCGCGCCCCGGCAGCGGCGTGAGGGTGAAGGCGGCCTCGAGTGCGGCGAGGATCTCCGGCCCGGTGACCATCTGCGCGCGCGACCACGTGTGCCCCGCGTCGAGCGGCATCTGCTCGATGAACCGCATCTCGTAGCCGTGCGACGCGGCGAACCGGACGAGGTCCACGACCTCGTCGTCGTTGACGCCCCGCATGACGACGGCGTTGATCTTCACCGGCGCCAGGCCCATGGCGTCGGCCGCCGCGATCCCGGCGAGCGTGCCGACCAGCCGGTCGCGGCGGGTCAGGTCGCGGAAGCGGTCCCGCCGCAGGGTGTCGAGGGAGACGTTGACACGCCGCAGGCCCGCGTCGGCGAGCGGCGCGGCGAGCTCCGGTAGCCGTAGGCCGTTGGTCGTGAGCGAGAGGTCGGGGCCGTGCGGCACGTGGGGGGCGCGCAGCGCGGCGAGCCGGCGGACGACGTCGACGACGTCCGGCCGCAGCAGCGGCTCGCCGCCGGTGAGGCGGATCTCCTCGACCCCGAGGTCGACGGCGACCGCCGCCAGGCGGACGAGCTCCTCGGTGGTCATGAGGCTGGGTCCGGGCAGCCACGGGACGCCCTCGGCGGGCATGCAGTAGGTGCACCGCAGCGAGCAGCGGTCGGTCAGGGAGATCCGAAGGTCGCGGTGCAGCCGCCCGTAGGTGTCGAGCAGCGGGCGCGTGGTCACGTCAGCCCCACCCATGTGTGGGTGCCATCCGCGACCACCTGCTTCTTCCACACCGGCAGCTCCGCCTTGACGCGCTCGACGAGCGCACGGCAGACCTCGAACGCGAGCGCGCGGTGCGCCGTCGAGACCGCGGCCACGATGGCGACGTCCCCGACGCCGAGCGACCCGACCCGGTGGCTCACCGCGAGGCCCAGGACGCCGTCACCTGCGGCGAGCTCCTCGGCGACGCGGCGCAGCACCGCCTCGGCGTCGGGGTGGGCCGAGTACTCGAGCGTGACCACCTCGCCGGTGG
Organism: Beutenbergiaceae bacterium; assembly: GCA_039812565.1. GTDB lineage: Bacteria > Actinomycetota > Actinomycetes > Actinomycetales > JAHECE01 > JAHECE01. The sequence continues at coordinate 1,038 of JBDIAU010000449.1, read as the reverse complement.
CCTCGGGGTCGTGGTCCCGGACGGTGCCGACGAAGGTCGCGACCGCGCCCGCGTGGGGGGAGGCGACCGCGGCGAGGTGCGTGGCGACGTCGAGCGGGTCGGCGGACAGCGAGGTGAGCATCAGTGCGCCCCCCCGGCGAGCTGGTCGAGGAGGTGGGGGAGGATCGGCAGGACGACGGCGAGGCCCTCGACCGCGGCCCGCGGCGAGCCCGGCAGGTTGACGACGACGGCGCGCGCCCCTGTCTCGGAGGTGGCCGTCACGCCGGCGCGGGCGCGGGACAGCGCCGCGGCGGGCGCCGGGCTCGACGTGCGCACGGCGTGGGCGACGCCGGGCAGGTCGAGCTCGAGGAGCGGCGCCGTGCCCTCGGGCGTCCGGTCCCGGGGCCCGACGCCGGTGCCGCCGGTGGTGAGCACCACCTGCGCACCCGCGTCGACCGCGGCCCGCAGCGCCCGCTCGACGGACGCCGCGCCGTCGGGGACCACGACGGCGTCCACGACCGCGAACCCCGCCTCGCGGAGCCCGGCGACGAGGATCGGGCCGGAACTGTCGACGGCCTCGCCGGCGGCGCACCGGTCCGAGACGGTGACGACGACGGCGCGGACCGCAGCCGCCGGGGCGCCGCCGTGCGGTGACGGCGATGCGGGCGAGATCACGCCGTCCACGCTAACGGCGACCCGTCGTGCGGCCGGCCGCCGGTCGGATATCGGGACGTCTCCACCCCGCCGAACGCGGGGTTGTGGTGATCATCCGGCCGGATGATCACCACAACCCCGCGTTCGGCGGAACCGAGGTCAGGTGTCAGGTGCGGGCTCGGGCTCGGCGCGGGCGGGCGTCGTGGCAGGCTAGCCCCCGGCCCGCCGCGCGGCGGGCGCGGCCCGAGGAGGAGGCGGCGTGGAGGTCTGGACGGACGTGGCCGAGGTGCCACCCACGTTCGGCCCGTCGGTCGTCACGATCGGGAACTTCGACGGCGTGCACCGCGGCCACCGCGACGTCCTGACCCGCATGGTCCACGACGCGCGCGCGTCCGGGACGGCCGC
>JBDIAU010000448.1:0-2651 GCA_039812565.1 Beutenbergiaceae bacterium | reverse complement strand
CTCGCGATCAACGGCGCCACACAGACCTTCAACCCACGGATCCCCGACGACCTCGAGCCCGTCCTGAAGGCCCTGCGCGGCTGACACCCTCACGCACTAACCGATTTGACCAAACTCGGGTGTACGTGTGGGACGCCGCCGACCCGGACGTCGTCGCGTTCGCCCGCGCCCACGGCGTCACTCACCTACTCGTCGCCGTCCCGCCCGACGTGACGTCCGCACCCGTGCTGGACGCGCTGCGGACGCTCGTCGCCGACGCGCACGCGCACGGCATCGCGGTCGACGCCCTGGGCGGCGACCCCGGCTGGGTGGACCGGCCCGCCTGGGTGGTCCGGCACTGGCTGCGCCCGGTGCTCGCGACCGGCCTGTTCGACGGCGTGCACCTCGACGTCGAGCCCTACATCACCCCGGCCTGGGAGACCGACCGGCGAGCCGTGGTCGCGCGGTACGTCGCCGCGGTCGAGCGGATCGCGGCCGCCGCCGGCGACGTCCGCGTCGAGGCGGACATCCCGTTCTGGTTCGACGGCGTCCGCGGCGTCACCGAGCGACGGCTCGACGAGCAGGTGATGGGCGTCGTCGACGGCGTCACCGTGATGGCCTACCGGCACCGCCCCGACGGCCCCGACGGGACGCTCGCCCTCGCCGCGGCGACCCTCGCCTCGGCCGGCGAGCTCGGCGTGCCCGTCCGCGTCGGCCAGCTGACGACGGACCTCGGGGACAGCCCGGTGGACCGCAAGCAGACGCACGCCGGGACCTCCCCCGAGGCCATGACGGCGGCGTTCGCCGCCGTCGACGCGGCGCTGGCCGACGCGCCGACCTACCTCGGCATCGCGGTGCACGACCTCGACGGCTGGCGGGCGCTCGAGGACTGAGGGCGACGTCGTCGCCGTCCCGGCCGCCGGAGCCCCGGCGCGCCGGAGCTCAGCCGGCGACGCGCTCGCTCGGCCGGGGCGTCGTCGTCGCCGTCGTGGGCGGCGCGTCGAAGCCGACGCGCACCATCGCCCCCCAGTCGGTGCGGCCGCGCAGGTAGCGCCACATGCCGCGCAGCCGCCACACCACCGTGACCTGCCGGTACCCGAGGTTCTCGGCGAGCACGTACCCGAGCAGGTGCGGGAGGTCCCTCGCCGGGAACGGGTCGCCGGAGGACCACTGGTGGAGCAGCACGGCCGCGACGCTGAGCAGGACCCCCCAGCCGTACGCGAGGGCGAAGAACGCGATGGCGTACGGCCAGCTCACCGCCCCGAGGCTGAGGGCCAGGCCGAGGCCGAGGAGGCCGATCATCTCGACGATGGGCCCGAGCAGCTCGACGACGGCGAAGTACGGCATGGCCACGAGGCCCACGACGCGGTAGCGCGGGTTGAGCATCGCGCCGCGGTGCCGCCGCATGACGTCCGTCAGGCCCCGCTGCCAACGCTCGCGCTGGCGCCCCAGCACCCGGGCGGACTCCGGGACCTCGGTCCAGGCGATCGGGTCGGGGACGAACTCGACCCGGCTCGGCCCGCCCGTCTCGATCCCGTGACGGCGCAGCCGGATGACGAGCTCCATGTCCTCGCCGACCGTGTCGCGCCGGTAGCCGCCGACGGCCACCACGCTGTCGCGGCGGAACATGCCGAACGCGCCCGAGATGATGAGGTTGCCGCCGAGCCGGTTCCAGCCCAGCCGGCCGAAGAGGAAGGCCCGCAGGTACTCGACCGTCTGGATGCCCGCCAGCAGGCGGCCCGGCGCCCGCGACTCCACCACCCGGCCGTCGCGCACCAGCGAGCCGTTGACCACGCGGATCGTGGCGCCGGCGGCGACCACCCGGTCGTCCGTGAGGAACGGCCGGACGATGCGCAGGAACGCGTCGGGCTCGATGAGCGTGTCCGCGTCGATCGCGCAGAGCAGGTCCCCGGTGGCGACGTTGATGCCCGCGTTGAGGGAGTCGGCCTTGCCGCCGTTCTCCTTGTCGACCACGACGAGGCCGTGGTGGCGCCGCGACCGGTAGATCGCGCGGATCGGCGAGCACTCGACGACGCCCGCGTGGCTCACGGCCACCGGCACCAGCTCGAACTCGGAGCGCAGGATGTCGAGCGTCGCGTCCCGGCTGCCGTCGTTGACGACGACCACCTCGAGGTCCGGGTAGCTGAGCGTCAGCAGCGAGCGGACGCTCGACGCGACGGTCGCCGCCTCGTTGTACGCGGGCGCCACGACGGTGACGCGCGGCGTGACGCGGGAGGCGAGCAGGCGGGTGAGCCGCTCGTTCCAGACGGTGCGGCGGTGGTGCCGCATCTCGGCCGCGGCGAGCACGAGCGAGAGGGTCTGGTAGGCGTTCGAGATCAGGAAGTACAGGATCGCGAGCGCCTGGGTGAGGACAAGGATCAGCCGGATCACCGGGCCACCACCTCCGGGCTGACGCAGGCCAGGTCGAGCACGTGGGTGGCGATCTCCACGGTGCGAGGGTCGGGGTCCTGCGTCGCCCGGCGCAGCCGGATCCGGCCGACGGGACCGAGGGCGTCGAGGGCGCCGGCGGCGGCGCGCCGGACCTCCCACGACGGGTCGTGCAGGGCGGCGGCGAGGTCCGCCTGCGCGGGCCAGTGCTCGAGCAGGCCCAGGCCGGTCGCGGCCCGCGCGCGGACGCGGGCGTCGGGGTCGACGAGCAGGCCGCGCAGCAC
>JBDIAU010000447.1:0-2659 GCA_039812565.1 Beutenbergiaceae bacterium | reverse complement strand
CGCCGCGGCGTTCGCCGCCGGGCTCGAGCTCCACGAGCTGAGCCGCCGGGAGGCCGGCCTGGAGCGGACGTTCCTCGAGCTGACGGAGGACCCGGGTGCCCCACCGCCCGGTGGCGTCCCCACCGGCCCGACGGCAGGGACGGAGGCGGCCCGGTGACCGCGTTCCGCGTCGAGCTCCGCAAGCTCCTCACGACCCGCCTGTGGTGGATCCTCCTGCTCGGCCTCACCGGCTACATGGCGTTCCTCGCCGCGCTCCTCGCGATCGCCTTCACCCAGCCGGAGGCGCTCGGCGCCGCCGGCGGCGGCGGTGGTGGCCTCGGGCTCGACGCGTCGATGATCGCGACGACGATCTACACGCTGCCGGCGTCGACGGGCTACGTCTTCCCGCTCGTCGTCGGCGCCCTCGCGGTGACCACCGAGTTTCGCTACCAGACGATCACCCCGACGTTCCTCGCCCAGCCCCACCGCGGCTGGGTGCTCCTGGCGAAGCTCGGCTCGAGCCTCGTGGTCGGGCTCGTGCTCGGCGTCGTCTCGACGGTCGTGACGGCGGCCGTGGGGGCCGGCGTGCTGGCCGCGGTCGGGGAGCCGACGCGCCTCGGGGACCCCGAGATCCAGCGCTCCCTCCTGCTGACCACGCTGGCGATGGGCGTGTGGGCGGTCGTCGGCACCGGCTTCGGCGCCGTCCTGACGAACCAGGTGGCCTCGATCATCGTGGTGCTGGCGTTCACGCAGTTCGTCGAGCCGGTCGTGCGGATCTTCCTCGGCACCAACGAGGCGACGGCGGGGATCTCGCGGTTCCTGCCGAGCGCCGCGGGCGAGGCGCTCGCGGGCGGCGGCCTGTTCGGCGGCATGACCCTCGCGGACCCGCTGACGTGGTGGCAGGGCGGGCTGGTCCTCCTCGGGTACGCCGTCGTGTTCGCCGTGATCGGCGCGGCGACCACGTGGCGGCGCGACGTGGCGTGAGGCCGTCTCGCCGTCGGGTACCCCGCACCGGCGGACACCGGGGCATCGCCTAGGCTTGGGCGTGTGCGTCGGTCGGCGGCGACGGCATCCACGCGGAATGAGGGAGAGTCGACAGTGTCCCCCCAGGCACCCCTGGACCGCTCCGCGATCCCTGCCTCGTTCGGCGGCAACGAGTGGCTGATCGAGGAGCTCTACGAGCAGTACCGCAAGGACCGGTCCCTCGTGGACCCGGCGTGGTGGGACTTCTTCGAGGACTACCGCCCGGAGCTCGAGCGGGCGGTCGAGCCCGCCAACGGCGAGAGCGTCGCCGAGCCGCGGCCGAGTCCTCCGACGCCCGCTCGCCCGGCGGCCAACGGCTCGACGACGCGCCCCGCCCCCGCCGGTCCCCCGACGCCGGTCGCCCGGCCCGCCGACGCGGTGCCCGCCCTCCCCCGGCCGCTCGCCGAGGTCCCCGACCAGCGCCCGATCGTCGTCGCGCAGCCCGCCACCGCCGCGTACGCGACGCCCTCTCCCGCGCTCGACAGCCGCGACGCCGGCGGCGCCGACGACGTCGCCCCCCTGCGCGGCCCGGCAGCGCGCGTCGTCGCCAACATGGAGGCGAGCCTCGAGGTCCCGACCGCGACGAGCGTGCGGGCGATCCCGGCGAAGCTCCTCGCCGACAACCGGATCGTGATCAACAACCACCTCGCCCGGGGCCGCGGTGGGAAGGTGTCGTTCACGCACCTCATCGGGTTCGCCGTCGTCGAGGCGCTGGCGGACCTGCCGGCGATGAACGCCGCCTTCGTCCAGATCGACGGCAAGCCGGGCGTCGTGCGGCCGGCGCACGTCAACCTCGGGCTCGCCATCGACCTCGCCCGGCCGGACGGCACCCGCCAGCTCCTCGTGCCCGCGATCAAGGGCGCCGAGTCGATGGACTTCGTCGCGTTCTGGCTCGCGTACGAGGACGTCGTGCGCCGCGCCCGGACGAGCAAGCTCACCCCCGAGGACTTCCAGGGCACCACCCTGACGCTGACCAACCCGGGCACCATCGGCACCGTGCACTCGGTGCCGCGGCTCATGGCCGGGCAGGGCACGATCATCGGCGTCGGCGCCATGGAGTACCCGGCGGAGTTCCAGGGGGCGGCGGACGAGACGCTCGCCCGCCTCGGGGTCTCCAAGGCACTCACCCTCACCTCGACGTACGACCACCGGATCATCCAGGGCGCCCAGTCCGGCGAGTTCCTCCGGATCATCCACCGCAAGCTCCTCGGCGAGGACGGGTTCTACGACCGCGTCTTCACGGCCCTGCGGGTGCCGTACGAGCCGGTCCGCTGGACGCAGGACCGCCAGGTGGACCCCGAGGTCGAGCTCGGCAAGCCGGCCCGGATCGCGGAGCTGATCCACTCGTACCGCTCCCGTGGCCACCTCATGGCGGACACGGACCCGCTGGCCTACCGCCAGCGCCGCCACCCGGACCTCGACGTCCAGAACCACGGCTTCACGCTGTGGGACCTGGAGCGCCAGTTCCCGGTCGGCGGCTTCGGCGGCAAGGCGAACGCGCGGCTGCGCGACGTGCTGGACCTGCTGCGCGACTCGTACTGCCGCACGATCGGCGTCGAGTACATGCACCTGCACGAGCGGGCGCAGCGGCGGTGGATGCAGGCCCGGCTGGAGTCGGGCTACGCCAAGCCGAGCCCCGAGAAGCAGCTCCAGATCC
>JBDIAU010000446.1:0-2663 GCA_039812565.1 Beutenbergiaceae bacterium | reverse complement strand
GTCCGGGCCGCGGTCCCCCTGACGGTGACGATCTACCTCGAGCCGGACCTGCGTCGCGTCGTCGCCCCCTGACCTCGCCGCGGCGCCGGCCGCCGCACCCGGCCGCGTCGGGAAGAATGGGCGGGCCCCCGCATCCCCGACACCCGGAGCACCCGCATGCCGACGACGCCCGAGCCCACCACGTTCGACGAGGTCCCCGGGCGCTACAAGGTCCGTGACCTCGGGCTCGCCGCGGCCGGCCGCCACCAGGTCCGGCTGGCCGAGCACGAGATGCCCGGCCTGATGGCGCTGCGCCGCGAGCACGCCGCGAGCAAGCCCCTCGCCGGGGCCCGGGTGGCCGGGTCGCTCCACATGACCGTGCAGACCGCCGTCCTCATCGAGACCCTCGTGGCCCTCGGGGCCGACGTCCGCTGGGCGAGCTGCAACATCTTCTCGACGCAGGACGAGGCCGCGGCCGCCGTCGTCGTCGGCCCGGACGGCACGCCTGAGGACCCGCGCGGCGTCCCCGTGTTCGCCTGGAAGGGGGAGACGATCCCCGAGTACTGGGAGTGCCTCGACGAGGTCTTCTCCTGGCCGGGCGCGGTCGGGCCGACCCTCGTCCTCGACGACGGCGGGGACGCCACCCTCCTCGTGCACGAGGGCGTCGCAGCGGAGGCGGCCGGCGCCACCCCCAGGGCCCCGGGCCCGGGGGAGCCGGGGCACTCCGAGGACCGCACCGCGCTGAGCGCGCTGCTCGCGGCCTCCCTGGGCGCCGACCCCGCGCGCTGGACCCGCCTGGCCGCCGAGGTCCGGGGCGCGAGCGAGGAGACGACGACGGGCGTCCACCGGCTCGTGCAGCTCGCCGAGGCCGGCCGGCTGCTCTTCCCGGCGATCAACGTCAACGACTCGGTGACGAAGTCGAAGTTCGACAACAAGTACGGCATCCGCCACTCCCTGCCCGACGGCCTCAACCGGGCGACGGACGTGCTCATGGGCGGCAAGGTCGCCGTCGTGTGCGGGTACGGCGACGTCGGCAAGGGTGCGGCCGAGGCGCTGCGCGGCCAGGGCGCCCGCGTCCTGGTCACCGAGGTGGACCCGATCTGCGCGCTCCAGGCCGTCATGGACGGCTACCAGGTGGTGCGCCTCGACGAGGTCCTCGCCGAGGCGGACTTCGTCATCACGGCCACCGGGAACACGCGCGTCGTCACGGCCGCGCAGCTCGCGTCGCTCAAGGACAAGGCCGTCGTCGGCAACATCGGGCACTTCGACGACGAGATCGACATGGCGGGGCTCGCGGCGCTCCCGGGCGTCCGGCGCACCGAGATCAAGCCGCAGGTCCACGAGTGGACCTTCCCGGCGGACGGCGGCCGCGCCGAGCGGTCGATCATCGTGCTCTCCGAGGGCCGGCTGCTCAACCTCGGCAACGCCACCGGGCACCCGTCGTTCGTCATGTCGACGTCGTTCTCGAACCAGGTGATCGCCCAGCTCGAGCTGCACGAACGGTCGCAGGAGTACGGCGTCGGCGTGCACCGGCTGCCCAAGGTGCTCGACGAGAAGGTCGCCCGGCTCCATCTCGACGCGCTCGGGGTGCGGCTCACCCGCCTGAGCGCGGAGCAGGCCGCGTACATCGGCGTCGACCCGGACGGGCCCTACAAGCCGGAGCACTACCGCTACTAAGTGACCGAACCGTTGCCCGAGGTCCGGGGCACGTCCGGGGTCCGCGGTCGTACGGTGGCCGCATGGTGCGGGCGTGGCGTGTCCTGGCGGTCCTGGTCCTCGTCGCCGGGCTGGGGGCGTGCGGGTCCTCGGGCAGCGACAGCGGCGCCGACGGCGGTGGCACCGTCGGCGAGGCGCCCCAGGACTCCGGTGGTGACGGGCCGGTCGCGGACGACGGGTCCGACGACGACCGGCAGGTGGTCGTCACCGGCTCGATGACGATCGTCTCCGCCGACCCGCTGGACACGGCGGACGAGGCGACCGACGTCGTCGAGGCGGCCGGCGGCCGGGTCGACGGCCGGTCCCAGTCGGTCGGCGACGACACCTCCCCGCCGAGCGCCACGCTGACCGTCCGGGTGCCGGCCGACCGGCTCTCGGACACCCTCGACCGGCTCTCGGAGCTGGGGGAGGTCGACGACCTCAGCCTCGAGCGGCAGGACGTCACGCTGCAGGCCACGGACCTCGACGCCCGGATCGAGGCGCTCCAGGCGTCCGTCGACCGGCTCGAGGCCCTGATCGCGCAGGCGACGACGACGGCGGACCTCCTCGAGGCCGAGAACGCCCTCACCGAGCGTCAGGCCGAGCTCGACAGCCTCACGGCCCAGCGCGCGTACCTCGCGGAGCAGGTCGACCTCTCCACGCTCTGGATCAGCCTGGTCGCGACGGAGAGCGTGCCCGCGCCGGTGCCGGGCGGCTTCTGGGGCGGCGTGACCACGGGCTGGGGCACGCTCGTCACGGCGTTCAACACCGTCGTCGTGCTCCTCGGGTTCCTGCTGCCGTGGCTCCTGCTCGCCGCCGTCGTCGGGGGTGTCGCCCTGCTCGTCGCGCGCGTCTCCCGGCGCCGGCACGCACGGCTCGTGCCACCCGGGCCGGCGACGCCGCCCGGGCCGCCGCCGAACGCCTCGTCGGGCGGGCGCTGACCGAGCCTCAGCGGGCCGTCTCGAGCCCGCGGAACACGATGTCGACGA
>JBDIAU010000445.1:0-2669 GCA_039812565.1 Beutenbergiaceae bacterium | reverse complement strand
GAGCACCGCGGCGAGGATCTTCCCCATCAGCGATGTCGCCTGGTCCGGTGGCAGGTTCGCGTCCGGTTTGGCGGTCAGCAGCGCATCCGTCGCCTCCGGCGTCAGCCAGACCGGCGCCGACGGCGTCCCCGTGAAAGCCAGCCCCCGCGCCTCCTCGGCCACGTGCACTCGGACCGCCCCGCGTCCGGGGAGCGAGAGGTGCGTGCGCAGTCGGACCAGGAGCGCCGTCGTCGGCGTCGCGACCGCGCCGGTGCGGATCACCCCGCACCGACGGGCGGGGCGGGCCTTCGGCGGGAGGGCCGGATCGAGCGCGGCGTCGAGAACGTAGCGGGCCAGGGCGCCGACCCTGGGGTCGGTGCGGATGAGCGCCGCCTCACCCCGACCGACCGGCAGGTCCGGCCGGAAGGTGAGCGGCGCTGTCGGGCGTCTGAGGGCGTCACGCACGCCGACCGGAGCCGGCGAGACGTCCGCGGAGAAGCCTCCACCCGGGCTGCCTGCGACGATCGCGCCCATCTCGGCGAGCGCCGCCCGGGCGAAGGCCGGGACGTCGTCCGGGGTGCCCAGGCTCCGGCGCGCCGCGGCTACGGCCTCCTCGACCTTGTCCGGGCTGATGGTGTGCTGGGCGTAGCGGGAGCGGCTCGCCTTCTCGGCCGCCGCCGTGCTGCGCCATTCCGTCTCGAGCGTCTTCGCCTCGGTGTCCAGGCCCAGGTCCAGACTCAGTTGTTCGGCCTGCTTGCCGCGCAGCAGGACGCCCTCAATGAGGGCGGCGAGCACCTGGTCGCTGCGGGGCGGCACGGGAACGCTCACGCCCAGGTCGCGGCGGATCGCCTCGTGCTTGCGCAACAGGACGTCCAGGACGATGCCGTCGATCCCGTTGTCTGCGCCGTAGAGCATGAGGGCGCGGACCACCTCGCGCGGCTGGCCGAACCGGTCCACCCGGCCCTCGCGCTGCTCGTGGCGGGTGGGGTTCCAGGCGAGGTCGTAGTGGACCACGGCTTGGAAGTCGCGCTGGAGGTTAACGCCCTCGGAGAGGCAGTCGGTCGCGACGAGGATCTTGCGACCCTCGCCCGCTCGTTCGGCGAGTCCCGCTACGCGCGCCGCCCGCTCCTCCGAGGCGAGTTCGCCGGTGACCACCTCGACCTCAACGGTGCGGCCCAGCGCCGTGCGTAGGTGCTCGGTGACGTAGTGCGCCGTCGGGATAAAGCGACAGAAGACGATGGGGTGGAAGCCCTTTGCGAGCAGTCCGCGGACCTCGGAGGTGAGGAGGCTGAGCTTGGCGTCCGTTGCCGGGCTTGCGGCAAGGTCGAGCGCCCGACGGCGGAACTCGCGCAGGACACGCCGGCGGCGGCTCGCCGAGTCCTCGGGCTCGGGGTCCGCGCCCGCGGGGGCGTCCGCGCTGTCCAGCGCGTCATCCTCGACGAGGTCGAGGACCTCGGATGCGCCGATCGCATCGGCGCCGGCCTCGCTCTCCGCGAGCGCGGCCGCGGCGCGGGTCTCCAGCGTCGCGGCGGCCGCGGCGGGCGAGGACGCCATCGAGCGCAGCAGGCTCAACGCGGACCACCAGCGGACCCGCTGGTTCAGGCGAGTGCCGGAGCGGTCCTGCACCTGGCCCCGGACGTAGGCGAGGACGTCGTCGAACAGGTCGCGATGCGGCGGGGTCAGCGTGTAGGCGCGCTCCTCGGTCTCGCGATCCTTGGGGAACTGGGTGTTCTGGCCTAGGTAGGAGCGGATGTCTGCGCGGCGGCGCTGGATGAGGTGGTCGGCGAGAAGGCGGCGGCCGTCCTCCGCAGCGAGGTTCGTGGTCCGCAGCGCCGGATCGAGCAGGCCGATCAGGTTGCGGAAGGCGGCGTCGTTCCCGCTGTGGGGGGTGGCGGTGACGAGGAGGAGGTGCCGGTCACGATCCCCGGCGAGGTCTTGTGCCAGGCGGTAGCGCTGCGTGCGCCCCGAGCCGGAGCGACCGGAATCGTCCGCGGCGACGCCGTGGGCCTCGTCGATGATCACCAGGTCGGGGGCGGCGCGCAGGAAGTCGTGCCGGCGGGACTCCGCCTTCATGTAGTCCATCGAGACCACCGTCACCGGGTACCGGTCGAAGATCGACTCGTCCGTCGCCAGGTCTCGTTGCAGGCGAGTCACCGTGCCGGGCAGCACGAGCGCGGCATCGAGGCCGAACTTCTCGGAGAGCTCGGCGCGCCACTGCTCGGCCAGGCTCGGCGGGCACAGCACGGTTAGGCCCCGCGCGCTGCCCTGGGCGAGCAGTTCGGCGGCGATGAGGCCGGCCTCGATGGTCTTGCCGATGCCGACGTCGTCGGCGATGAGCAGCCGGACGGTCTCGTGCCGGAGCGCGAGCAGGAGCGGGACGAGCTGATACGGGCGCGGCGTGACGTTGAGGCCGGCCAGACAGCGGAACGGGCCGCCGGACGAGCGGAACCCGATCCGCAGGGCGTCGCGCAGCAACCGGGCGCTGCGGTCGTCGCCCAGGTCCGCCGGCGATGGGGGCGCGAACGTCGCGGAGGTGACGTCCTCCACGTCCGCGAGCACGCCGGCGACGACGTCCTCGCCGCCGCCCAGCGGGCGCAAGACCAGGAGGTCTGCGTCGCTGCCGGGGAGCACCACCCAGTCCCTGCCGCGGGCGCTCACCAGCGACCCGACCGCGAACGCCGGGGGCGTGG
>JBDIAU010000444.1:0-2671 GCA_039812565.1 Beutenbergiaceae bacterium | reverse complement strand
CCGTGACGAGCGCCGTGATCGTGTCGAGGAAGCCCCGGACGGCGTTGACCGGGGTCCCGTCGGGGGCTCGGACGCTGTCCGGCACGCCGAAGAACGAGCGGAAGTACAGGGAGGCGGAGTCAAGCAATAGAAGCATGAGAAGCCCTCTTCGCGCGTCGTCGTCGGAGCGTGGGCGGCCAGCGTAGTCGGCGTGTAAACGGTGCAGGTCAGCGCCTCACGTGAGGCGGTCGACGTGGCGCGCGAGGTCCGGCGGTCCCGTGGCATCCTGCCCTCGACGGAGGCCGGACGAGCGCCGAGGAGGGGGCTGACGATGGGCGTAAGGGAGCCGCTCGCGGGCGAGCGAGCGTGGACGCTGGCGGGCGCCGGGACGGGCTGGCCGGGGGCGTTCGCGCCGCCCGAGGGCGTGGAGGTCATCGTCGACCAGGACGGGCTCGACGAGCGGGGCGAGGTGGCGGTCCTGTGGAGGGACGCCGACGGCGCCGAGCGGGCCGGGTACGTGCGGGCGGGTGACCTCGTCTGGACGGAGGACGTCCTCGGCGAGGCGCTAGGCGGGCCGCTGTGGGGGCCGAGCCTCTCCTAAGGGTGATGGGCCCGGGAGGGGGTGCGAGGGCGCCTGGCGGTTTGTCACGGTTTGTCAGCGCCCGGCGTGCGGGAGGGAGGCCGCGGCCCTAACCTCGCGGGCGTGGACGGCGTAGCGCTCGCTTCGGTCATTGTCTCCGGCGTGGTCGGAGTGTCGGGTCTCGCCCTCGCGGCGGGCAACGCGCGCGGGCAGCGGAAACACGAGCGCGAGTGGAAGATGCGGGACGAGCGGCGGGTCGCCTACTCCGAGTTCGTCGCCGCGGTCACTCTTGCCGAGGGGGCCGTTAGAAGCCTCCACGCGGCGTCAAAGAACCCCACGCCCATTGCGTTCGAGAGTGTCAAGAACGTGCCGGAGCGGATGATTGCCGCGATTCATGCCAGGTGGGCGGCCGAGATCGTGGCCCCGGCGGAGGTGCGTGCCCATATCCGCGCCGTCGATGAGGAGTTGACGGACATTGTGACAACGCCCGACGCCCCGGCGGACACAACCAGATGGGAGGCGCTTCTCGACGCGATCCGCCGTGACCTCGACTACCTGCCGTCGAGGCCTTCGACGGCAGGTGGGCAGGCTCACGGCCGTGGCTGAAAACGTGCTCCCAGGTGATCGGATCGGATACTTCCTCGCGCTGGGGACCCCCGAGGCAATCGGGCGGAACCTCGCCGAACGCGGGGCGAGTCTCGACTCCAGCGTCGGACGGGCGGCCGGGATCGCATGCGACGTCCTGGGCGCGCGGCAGGTCGCCGAGACGGCGAAGGTCCTCGACCGGGCAGCCACGAGGCTCCAGTTCTGGGGCCTCGGGATCGCGGGAGCGTCGTTGGTCGTCTCCGTGGTCGCTCTCGTGGTCTCGCTCGCGCCCGGGTGATCTGCTCAGGCGATCTGTCAATGCGACGCGCCGTGCGGGCGGGGCGGGTGATGTTTCACGCTGTGGATTCACGCACGTAATGTCCACAGTAGTCATCTGGACACCGCAAACTGTGGACCCGCCTCCGGCGTGTCGCTCACGGTGCGTGTCGGCAAGGGCCGCGAGACTGTTCCACGGAAGGCCAAACCCCGGAGGGTCCGGGGAGGACCACTCCGGGGCTTGACAGATGTTCTTCTTGGCGGTCGAACGCTCGTCAGGCTACAGCGCGACGTTGTGGAGGTGCCGCAAATCGGCCCCATAACACGCCGCCGTGGGATCGGTCACCTTCCCCCGCCAGGAGGAGGTGGTCGCGGTGCGACCTCCGTAGCCGCAGCTAGATGAGTCGAGGGCCGGGAGTCTCCAGGAGGAGGCCTCCGGCCCTCGGCCTCTCATGGGCGGGCCCGCGCCCGCGCGCCCCGGGCGACCGATCCCCTCGGCGCTGCAAGAATCCGCCCGACCGCGACACAGACAGGTGGGTGCGCTGCCGCGCTCCCTTCGCCGCGACCACCCGGAGGCCCGGTGCCCACCCGCGACGACGCCTGGTTCGACGCCCTGTTCCGCACCCACGCCCGCGCGGTGGTCCGCTACGTCGCGCGCCGGGCGCCGGCGGCCGACGTCGAGGACCTGGCCGCGGACGTCCTCGCCACCGCCTGGCGGCGCCGGGCGGACGTGCCCGACGGCGCGGAGCTGCCCTGGCTGTACCGGACGGCGGGCTTCGTGGTCGCCAACCACCGCCGCAAGTCCCGGCCGGTTCCGGTCGCCGCGGTGCCCGAGGACGTCGACGACGTCGACCCGGCGGACCTCGCCGTCGCCGGGGACGCCGTCCGCCGTGCCCTCGCGGCCCTGTCCGCTCGGGACCGCCGCATCCTGCTGCTGCACGCGTGGGAGGGGCTCGACGGCGCCGACCTGGCCGCCGTGCTCGGCATCTCTCGCGGCGGTGCGGACGCCGCGCTCTCCCGCGCGCGGGCCCGGCTCCGCGAGGCGTGGGCGGAGGCTGCGGTCTAGACCTGCGGACGCTCGCGGCGGGCTGCAAGATCCGGGCCCCTGAGGACACAGACATGGCAGAGCCGTCGCCCGCCCGTCGACCCAGGAGGTCACGATGTCCGACCAGCACCGCCCCGGCACCCCCGACCCGGACGAGGACGACGTCCTCGCCCGCCTCCGCGACGCCGACCCGGCCCACGACGTCG
>JBDIAU010000443.1:0-2673 GCA_039812565.1 Beutenbergiaceae bacterium | reverse complement strand
CCGAGCCCGTCGCGGCCGGGGCCGCGCTCCTCGCGGCCGCCCGCACGGGCCTCGGGCCCGGCTCGGCGGCGCTGCCGAGCGTCGTCGTGCCCCGCGGCGGCGCCCTCGACGCGGTCCTGGAGCGGTTCGTCGAGGCCGCCCTGGAGCGCCCGCAAGAGTGACGGACCAGCACGGACGTGCGGATCCACGCCGTGTCGCGCGGTCGCGCGCGCCCACCTCGGGCCTTATGGTCGCCCCAGGCGCTCGTCGTCACCTTGCCCACCCCGACGGAGAGGTACCCACCGTGTCCCTGAACCGCACCGAGATCGTCGCCGCCGTGGCGGAGAAGTCCGCCCTCACGAAGACCCAGGCGGACGCCGCCATCGCCGCCCTGCAGGACGTCGTCGTCGAGGCCGTCGGCCGTGGCGAGTCCGTGAAGCTGACGGGCCTGCTCAGCGTCGAGCGCGTCGAGCGCGCCGCCCGCACCGGCCGCAACCCGCGCACCGGCGAGGAGATCCAGATCCCGGCCGGCTTCGGCGTCCGGCTCAGCGCCGGCAGCGCGCTCAAGAAGGCCGTCGCGAGCTGACGCGATCGAGAGCAGCCTGCCCCGAGGGGGCGCGACACGGACGGGTCGCGCCCCCTCGGCGCGTGCGACGTAGGATCGTTCGCATGGCAGCCTCGCAGCCCCCCGGCTACCCCGACGCACCGAGCGCCCCGTCCGCGCAGCCTGCGGGCGGCACCGGCGTCCTCGAGCGCGAGGAGACCCGGGAGCAGGTGCAGCCGGGCGACCACGAGCGGTACGCCCACTACGTCCGCAAGGACAAGATCCTCGCCTCCGCCGTCAGCGGGCAGCCCGTCGTGGCGCTGTGCGGCAAGGTGTGGACCCCGGGACGGGACCCGAGCAAGTTCCCGATCTGCCCGACGTGCAAGGCCATCTACGAGGGCCTGCGCGGCGAGGGCCCGGGCGGATCCGGCGGCCCAGGCGGCCCAGGCTCCGGCGGCTCGGGATCCGGGTCCTCCGGGTCCGGGGACCGGTGACGTCGGAGCCCGCGCGCCGCCCCGTCTCCAGCCCCCCGCCCGCCGCCGTCCCCGCCCGGACGGCGGCCTCCCACCTGCCGCCGGCGTTCCCCGAACGTGCGGCGTGGGGGACGGCTGCGCGCCTGCGGGCGTGGCAGCAGGCGGCGCTGGACGCGTACCGCGAGCGCTCGCCCCGGGACTTCCTCGCCGTCGCCACCCCCGGCGCCGGGAAGACGACGTTCGCGCTGCAGGTGGCCGCTGGCCTACTGGCCGAGCGGGTGGTGCGCCGGGTGACCGTCGTCGCCCCCACGGAGCACCTCAAGACGCAGTGGGCGGACGCCGCGGCGCGGGTCGGGATCCGCCTGGACCCGTCCTTCCGCAACGCGCAGGGTCGCCACGGCGCGGGGTTCGACGGCGTCGCCCTCACCTACGCGCAGGTGGCCGCCAACCCGGCCCTGCACCGGGCGCGCACCGAGGCGGCGCCGACCCTGGTGGTCCTCGACGAGGTCCACCACGGCGGCGACGCGCTCAGCTGGGGCGAGGCGATGCGGGAGGCGTTCGCCCCGGCGGCCCGGCGGCTGTGCCTGACGGGCACGCCGTTCCGCTCGGACACGGCGCCGATCCCGTTCGTCACCTACGCGCCCGACGCCGACGGCGTCCGGCGCTCCCTCGCCGACCACACCTACGGCTACGGCGACGCGCTGCGCGACGGCGTCGTGCGCCCCGTCCTGTTCCTCGCGTACTCCGGGGAGATGCGCTGGCGCACCCGCGCCGGGGACGAGGTGAGCGCCCGCCTCGGCGAGCCGCTGACCAAGGACATGGTCGCGCAGGCCTGGCGGACCGCGCTCGACCCGCGCGGCGAGTGGATCCCGGCCGTGCTCGCCGCCGCGGACCGCCGCCTCACCGAGGTGCGCCGCCAGATGCCCGACGCCGGCGCCATGGTCATCGCCTCGGACCAGGACTCGGCCCGGGCGTATGCCGCGCACCTGCGCGACCTCACGGGCCGCCCGCCCGTCGTGGTGCTGTCCGACGACGCCGACGCGTCGGGCAGGATCGAGGACTTCACCCGCGGCGACGACCGCTGGCTCGTCGCCGTCCGGATGGTCTCCGAGGGCGTGGACGTCCCGCGGCTGGCCGTCGGCGTGTACGCGACGTCCGCCTCGACGCCCCTGTTCTTCGCTCAGGCGGTCGGCCGGTTCGTCCGGGCGCGGCGGCGCGGGGAGACCGCCTCCGTGTTCCTGCCGAGCGTGCCGCCGCTCCTGGCGCTCGCCGGCCAGCTCGAGGTGGAGCGCGACCACGCCCTCGACCGGGTCGCGCGGCCCGGGGAGGACCTGCCCGAGGACCGGCTCCTCGCCGAGGCGCAGCGCGCGGAGACGGCGTCGGAGGCCCTCACCCTCCCCGGGTTCGAGGCGCTCGAGGCGAACGCCTCGTTCGACCGCGTCCTGTTCGACGGCGGGGAGTTCGGCGCGGGCGCGCCCGTGGGCTCCGACGAGGAGGCCGAGTTCCTCGGCCTGCCCGGCCTGCTCGACGCCGACCAGGTGGCGCACCTCCTGCGGGCCCGCCAGGCGAGCCAGCTCGCGGCGCGCCGGGCGTCGGGACGTCCGGCGCCCGAGCCGGCCGCCGCCCTCCCGGAGGCGGACCACCGCGCTCTGCCCGCGCTGCGGCGCGAGCTGGCGG
>JBDIAU010000442.1:0-2678 GCA_039812565.1 Beutenbergiaceae bacterium | reverse complement strand
GTGAGGTCCTCGACGATGCCCTCGACGAACGCGGTGTCCTCGGTGTCGGGGTTCGTGTCGTCGAAGCGGAGGTTGCAGCGGCCGCCGAACTCGGCGGCGATCCCGAAGTCGACCGTGATCGCCTTCGCGTGCCCGATGTGCAGGTAGCCGTTCGGCTCCGGGGGGAACCGGGTCTGGACGCGGCCGCCGAAGGTGCCCTGCTCCTGGTCCTGGCGCACGAGGTCGCGGAGGAAGTCGCTGGGCGCGGGGGTGGCGGGCTCGGACATGGTCGCCTCTCGCGAGCACGGTCGGGGGTCGACACGGTACCGGTTCCCCGATGCCTTCCCTGCAGCGGCGGTCCTGGTCGAGGATGGGCGCCGGCCCGACGACGGTCTCGGCAGGAGGCTCGCATGGACGTGCACCTCATCACCCCCGACGGCGTGACCGACCACGACGTCGCCGCGCTGCCCGAGCTGCTGGCGCGCCCGGACGGCATCGTGTGGGTCGACGTCCCGCAGTGGGACGACGACGCCCGGCACGTCCTGGAGACCGTGTTCCACGTCCACCCGCTCGCCCTGCGCGACGCGGCGTCGCGGAACCGGCTGCCGAAGGTGCACGCCTACCCGGACGCGCTGTTCCTCATCGTGCACGCCCCCGAGCGCGGGGACGGCGGCCACGTGCACCACGTCGAGCTCGACCGGTTCGTCGGCGCCCGGTTCCTGGTCACCGTCCACGGGCCGGTGAACCCGGCGGTCCCGCCCGACGTGCCGGTGCGCGACACCCGTGAGGTGCTCGAGCGGATCCGGGCGGGACGGCTGCACCCTCGCACCCCGTTCGACATCTCCCACGCCGTCGTCTCCGCCCTCGCCCGGCGGATGGAGCAGTTCATCGAGACCCTCACCGAAGAGGTCTGGGACCTCGAGAAGCGCGTCACCTCGGGCGCGTACGACGACCCGGAGCGCTTCCTCGACGAGATGTTCCGCACCCGGCACGGCCTGCTCTCGGCGCGCACGATGGCGGCCCAGACCGGGGAGATCTACCGCCGGGTGGCGTCGCTGTCCACGCGGGCGGTGCCGCAGGAGAGCCGGGGCCTCGTCCTCGACCTCGTCGACCAGTTCGACCGGCTCGCCTCGCTCGCCGACATGGAGCAGCACTACCTCCAGGGCGTCATCGAGTTCTACCGCGCCCGCACCGACACGAAGATGACGATCGCGGCCGAGCGTCTCGCCGTCATCGCCGTCGTCACCCTGCCGGTGACGGCGCTCGCGTCGGTGCTCGGCATGAACCTCATCGTCAACCAGCGCACGACGGTCGCCCCCTTGATCCTCGCGCTCACGGTCATGGTGGCGATGTCGCTGTCGCTCCTCGTGTGGGCGAAACGCCGCGGCTGGTGGTGAGACGGGACCTCCGGCCCGCTCCTGAGCGCCGGACGCCGTGCCGTTCGTCACGTTGACAGCGCTGCGACGACGGCGTCGCCGCAGGTGGGACGCGTCGACGCGGGACCTGGGCGCCGTTCGCCGGGGTGCGGCCGCGCGCCGTCGTCCCTACCGTGGAGGCAGACCTCCCGACCAGACGCGGCCGCTCCGCCGGCCGACCCGACCCGGCTCGATCGCCCCCCCGCCCTCGACCGCACGGCCAGCCCGCCGCTCCCCGAGCGCCTGCCACCCGTCCGGAAGGACCCCCCATGACGACGATCCAGCTCTCTCCGTTCCCGTCCTTCGCGCTCCTGGGCGAGCGCCTGCGCGCCCTGCCGCGCGCCCAGGTCCGCTCCCTGGCTGCCGTGCTCGTCTCCCTCGTCGCCCCCGGCGTCGGCACCGCACTGCGCGGCCAGGTCGGCCGCGGGCTCCTCATCCTCGGTGGCTTCGTCGCGAGCGCGTTCCTGCCCTCGCCGGCGCTCGCCGTCGTCGCGATGGCCTGCTTCTGGGTGTGGGGCCTGGCGAGCGCCCTGCCGATGCCCGGCGAGACCGACCGGCGAGGGTGACGCTCCGGTCGCTGGTGCTGCCGACCCACCTGTGCACCGGCTCTGCCCGACCGGGCGAGGGGGCGCTCCGCGAGAAGCCGTCGCGCGCCGGCTGAGCGGGCTCAGGCCAGGTCCGGCACCAGCACCCAGGCGACGCTGAGGTGGGCGCCGTCGGGCGTCGGCACGAGCGCGACGACGCCCGCGTTGCGGAAGCGGACGACGGCGGCGCCCTCGTCCCCGGTGACGAGAAGTGAGGCGAGCCGGTCGAGGAACGGCAGGTGGCCGACGACGACGAGCCCCGCCTCGGGGTCGGCGACGGCCGGGTCCGCGCGCAGCTCGGCGGCGACCGGCGCCACGGGGTCGCTCGGGTGGAGCCCGGCGCGCTCCTCGACCGTCTCGACGCCGGCACCGGCGGCGACGATCTCGGCGGTCTGCCGCGCCCGCAGCTTGTCGCTGTGGAGGCAACGGTCGAGGTGGACGCCGGCGGCGCGGAGGCGGGCCGCCACACGCTCGGCCTCCGCCCGGCCCGCGGACGTCAGGGGCCGGGCGGGGTCCTCGGACTCCGGCGCCGCGACGCCGTGCTGGACGAGGTACAGGGTCACGGGGATCGCCCCCTCCGGGTCGAGCGGCGGCCGCGGGCCGCGACGCCGTCCCTCCCAGCGTCGCACCCGGTGCGCCCGCGCGGGAGTCTCGCCGAGCGTCACGTTGCGGCCGGGCCCTTCTCGCCGAGCGTCACGTT
>JBDIAU010000441.1:0-2682 GCA_039812565.1 Beutenbergiaceae bacterium | reverse complement strand
CGAAGCTGCCGTACTCGTTCTTGATCAGCAGGGCGAACTGGGCGGCGAACCCGCTGAACGCGCCGAAGGTCATGAGGTAGATGGCCGTCATCACCCAGGTGTGCTTCTCCCGGAAGATGTCGAGCTGCTCGCGGAAGTGCGCCGTGACGGGGACCCGTCGCAGGAACACGGCCGCCAGCACCATCCCGAGGACCACCCAGGGGACGAGGACGAGCCCGGCGTTGTGGAGGAACAGGTCGCTGCCGTCGGCCTGCTGCTGCGGCGTCAGGGCCGCCGTCCCGAGCAGCCCGAAGCCCACCACCCACGGGGTGAGGAACTGGATGAGACTGACGCCGAAGTTGCCGATCCCCGCCTGCAGGCCGAGCGCGGTGCCCGCCATCCGCCGCGGGAAGAAGTACGACGTCGAGGGCATGAAGCCGGAGAACGCCCCGCCGCCGATCCCCGCCGCGACGGCGAGCATCAGGAGCACGGAGTACGGCGTGGAGGCGTCCCGGACGGCGAACGTCCAGCCGAGGAGCGGGAGGAGCAGTAGGGTGGCCGAGCCGCCGACGAGCGTGCGCGTCCCGACGATCGGCGGCAGGAACATGTAGACCAGGCGGAACGTGCCGCCGGCCAGGCCGGGGATCGCGACCAGCCAGTACAGCTGCTGCTGGGAGAGGTCGAAGCCGACGTCGTTGAGGCGCGGCGCCACCGCGCTGACGAGGTACCACGCGGCGAACGCCAGCGTGAGGTTGTACGTGGTGATCCACAGGGTGCGCCACGCGAAGCCGCTGTCCCAGTGGGCCGGGTCCTCCGGGTTCCACGTGGCCAGGACCTCTCGCCGTCGGGCCCCGGCGCTCGTCGCCACGCTCATCCCGTCCGCCTCTCGCCGTCGGGGCGGGTGTCCGCCGCCGAGTTTCTGACAGCGACGACTATAGACACCGGTAAAACCAGTCCGTAGGACGTTCGGGTGGTAGAAATGGACGGTGCCCACCGCGACACCGCAGACCATCGGCGAGGCGCTCGCCGACCTCGGCCGAGCACCCGCACCCCCGACCGACGCCGGCACCCCGGCGACGTCGCGCGAGGCGATCCTCGCCCTCCTCGAGTCCGCGGCGGAGCCGCTCGGCATCGACGACATCAGCCACGCCGCCGGGCTGCACCCCAACACCGTCCGCACCCACCTCGACGTGCTCCACGCGGCCGGCCACGTCGCCCGGGTGCGCGAGACGCCGCGGGGACCGGGGCGGCCCCGCTGGCGCTACGGAGCCACCGTGAACCCTCGCTCCCGGCACGGCGACCTGGCGGCCGACCTCCTCGACCAGCTGGCCGACGTCACCTCGCCCGCGCTGACGCGCGAGGCCGCCGAGCGGCGGGCCGCGGCCGCCGTGCCCCCCTCGCCCGAGGCGTACCCCACCGCCGACGACGCCGTCCACGGGGTCGCGCGGTCCCTCGCCGAGCTGGGCTTCGAGACACGCGTGGACGCCGTCGGGGACCGGATCGAGCTGCGGGCGTGCCCCTACGCGCCCCTCGTCGCGCAGCGCCCCGTCATCTGCGACATCCACGCCGAGCTCGTCGCCCGGCTGCTCGAGGGGTCCGGCCGGCCGCTTGCGCTGGACCGGCTCGACGTGTGGACCCGCCCCGGCCTGTGCGTGGCGCACCTGCGGCGCGCCGACGTCGTGCCCGCGCGCAGCATCCCGGGCCGACCCCCCGCGTCGACCGAGACCGAGGCCGACGACGCCCAGGACCACGCCGTGGACGACGCATCGCCCGACGGGCAGCCGTCCGAGACCACGAGGAGACTGCCACGATGACGACGAGGTCCACCGCCGACGCCGCGCGCGAGTTCCTCGTGGGCGCGGGACGCTTCTTCACCCCGGGCGAGGTGTCGGCCGACCAGCGCACCGTGACCCGCCACGGCGGCCGCGAGGGCGACGTCTTCTACCGCGACCGATGGAGCCACGACAAGGTGGTCCGCTCCACCCACGGGGTCAACTGCACGGGCTCGTGCTCCTGGAAGGTGTACGTCAAGGACGGCGTCATCACCTGGGAGACGCAGCAGACCGACTACCCGAGCATCGGCCCCGACAGCCCCGAGTACGAGCCCCGCGGCTGCCCACGCGGGGCGGCCTTCTCCTGGTACACGTACTCCCCCACCCGGGTGCGCTACCCCTACGTCCGCGGCGTCCTGCTCGAGGCCTACCGGGCCGCGAAGCGCGCCCACCCCGACCCCGTCGAGGCGTGGGGCGCCGTCGTCGGCGACGCCGAGACGCGGCGGCGCTACCACCGCGCCCGCGGCAAGGGCGGCCTGGTCCGGGCGTCGTGGGACGAGGTCCTCGAGATCATCGCCGCCGCCCACGTCCACACCGCCAAGACGCACGGCCCGGACCGGATCTTCGGCTTCTCCCCCATCCCCGCGATGTCGATGGCGTCGCACGCCGCGGGCAGCCGCTTCATCAGCCTCATGGGCGGGGCGATGCTCTCGTTCTACGACTGGTACTGCGACCTGCCCGTCGCCTCGCCGCAGGTGTTCGGCGACCAGACGGACGTGCCGGAGTCCGCCGACTGGTGGAACGCCTCCTACCTGATCATGTGGGGCGCGAACGTGCCCGTGACCCGCACGCCGGACGCGCACTTCATGGCCGAGGCCCGCTACCGGGGCCAGAAGGTGGTCACGGTCAGCCCGGACTACGCCGACAACAC
>JBDIAU010000440.1:0-2693 GCA_039812565.1 Beutenbergiaceae bacterium | reverse complement strand
GGCTCCCCCGACTGGACTCGAACCAGTAACCCTCCGATTAACAGTCGGATGCTCTGCCAATTGAGCTACGGGGGATCGACCGCGGAGACTCTAGCAGCAGCCAGGAGCTGAGTCGGAATCCCGCACGAGCGCCGCCACGCCGCCGCACGACCACGGCACGGCCGCACCGGCCCGCCTGCGGGAAGTCCCCTCACAAGTGGCGGTATCCCGCCGATGAGCAGGTCGTGCCTCGACTAGGCACCCCGGGCCAGGGGGGTCCGGGCCACCACCCCATCAGGGAAGGTCAGCCATGGACGGTGCGTCCGCGTTTGTCATGTCCATCCTCTTCGGCCTCCGCGACCGCTTCGACGGTCGCACCGATCGCGGCGCCACCGCGGTCGAGTACGGCCTGCTCGTCGGCCTCATCGCGGTCGTCATCATCGGCGCGGTCATCGCGCTCGGCGGCAAGCTCAACGGCCTGTTCACCTCGATCAGCAACACCCTGCCGGGCGGCGCGGCTCCGGCTGCCGGCTGACGTCGGCTCCGCCAGACCCACCCGGGTCCGGCGTCGTGCGCCTCCGCGCGCCGGCGCCGGACCAGCGGGTCTGGGACCTACCCGAGCACCACCCTCCTCGACACCAAGGAGCCTCCCCATGCCTCGCCGTGTGATCGCAGCCGTGGTCGCGGGACTCCTCGCGCTCGTCGGCGCCGGAGTCCTCGTCCTCTGGGTGAACCAGGCCGACGCACGCGCGATGGCCCGCCTCGACACCGTCGACGTCCTCGTCGCCACACAAGCCATCCCCGAGGGGACCGAGAGCGCGGACCTCAAGAGCCTCGTCGAGCTCACCACCCTCCCGGCCGCAGCCGTCGCGCCCGGCGCGCTGGCGTCCCTCGACGGGATCGACGGCCTCGCCGCGACCGCCGACATCCTGCCCGGCGAGCAGCTCCTCGCCGACCGTTTCGCCAACCCGGCCACCCTGACGCCCACCGACGCCGTCGAGGTGCCGACCGGGCTCCAGGAGGTCTCCATCCTCCTGGACGCACCGCGCGTCGTCGGCGGCCGCATCGAGGCCGGCGACCACGTCGGCGTCTTCATCTCGCTGACGGACCCGAGCCAGACGTCGCTGCGACTGCAGAAGGTGCTCGTCACCCGCGTCCAGGGCGGCGCCGTCGTCGACGACGCCGCGGACGACGGCGTCGCCCCCATCCCGGAGGGCAACGTCCTCGTCACCATGGCGCTGGGCACCCACGACGCCGAACGCCTCGTGTTCGCCGCCGAGCACGGCACCGTCTGGCTGTCGCTGCAGAACGACGCCACCGCCACCGACGGCGCCGCCGTCGTGAGCGAGGAGAACGTGTACCAGTGAGCGTCGTCCTCGTCACCGCGTCCCCGGACCTCGAGGAGAGGGTCCGCTACGCCGCCGACGGCGCGTTCCGGGCCCTCCCGCGGGGCCCCCAGCCCACCGACGCCGAGGCGGTGCTCGCCGCGTCCCTCACGGGCACGGCCCCCGAGGTGGTCGTCATCGACGGCACCGACGACGTCGCCGCCGCCCTCACGCTCGCCACCCACCTCGGGGAGCAGAACCCCGCGGTCAGCGTGGTGCTCGTCACCGACAACGCCGCCGAGATCGGGCTCGCCGCGCTGCGCTCCGGGGTCCGCGACATCGTCCACCCCGAGGCCGACGTCCCCGAGCTCCGCTCCGTCCTCTCGCGGGCCGCGCAGGCCGCCCGCGCCCGGCTGCAGTCCATCGCCGTCACCCAGCAGGAGGCGCCGGCCGGACCCGAGCTCATCCCGACCGGGCGGGTCATCAGCGTCGTCTCGCCCAAGGGCGGCGTCGGGAAGACCACCGTCTCGACGAACCTCGCCGTCGGCCTCGCCCAGCGCGCCCCCCAGGCCACCGTGCTCGTCGACCTGGACGTGCAGTTCGGGGACGTGGCGAGCGCGCTCAACCTCGCCCCCGAGTACACGCTGCCCGACATCGTGCACAGCGAGTCCGTGCGCGACCCGATGGCCGTCAAGACCTTCCTCACCCAGCACGAGACCGGGCTCTACGTCATCTGCGGCGCCGAGTCCCCGGAGGACGCCGACGCCATCGACGGCGAGCTGGTCGGCACGCTCCTGACGACGCTCGCCACGACGTTCGACTTCGTCGTCGTCGACACCGCTCCCGGTCTGGCCGAGCACGCCCTCGCGGCGATCGACCACTCCTCCGACCTCGTCCTGCTCACCAGCATGGACGTGCCCGGGGTCCGGGGGATGCGCAAGGAGTTCGCCACGCTCCGCGAGCTCGACCTCCTCCGCGAGTCCCGCGTCGTCGTGCTCAACTTCGTCGACGACCGCAACGGCATGACCATCAACGACGTCCAGGCGACCATCGGCGCCAAGGTCGACATCGCCCTGCCGACGTCCCGCAGCGTCCCCATCTCCGTGAACATGGGCGTCCCGCTCGTGCAGTCCGCGGGACGCGACCCGATGACCAAGCACCTGCGCCGCCTGGTCGACTGGTTCGCACCCGAGCACACCGCGGCGCTCCCGGCCCGGATCGGCCGGGGCAGCAACGGGCGCCACCGACTCGGAAAGGCGCGTGCGTCGTGAGCCAGAGCATCTCCGACCGCCTGCGCGGCCGCACGGACACCGGCACCGGTCCCGCGCCGGCCCCCGCACCGGTCGCCGCCGTCCCGGCACCCGCGGCGGCATCCGCCGCCCCGGCCGC
>JBDIAU010000439.1:0-2695 GCA_039812565.1 Beutenbergiaceae bacterium | reverse complement strand
CGCTCGCTGTGCTCGACGGCGACGAGGTTGGCGTCGTGCGAGAGGGCGGCGGCGTCGGCGTCGGTCTCGTGCGCGTAGAGCAGCACGGGCAGGTCGGTGCCGGCCCCCGCGGGCCCGACCATGACCTGGTGGATCCGCGTCCCGTACGCGGTGTCGCTGAGGCCGACGACGGCGGTCCCGTCCGCGCCGAGGAGGAGCCCGGCGTCGTACGCCGCGGGCAGGGGGAGCGGGGTCTCGGGGCGGCGCCGCGGCGGGGAGCCGAACGGCTGGCGCCGCCAGACGCCGTACTCGTCGCCGTCGGTGTCGTCGAACCACCAGATCCACCGCCCGAGCGGGTCGATGGTCGCGTCGGCGGTGCCCTCGGGGCGGTCGGTCGCCACCCGGATCGTGCGGGCCCGGGCGTCGAAGGAGTGGACCTGCAGGACGCCGCGGTGCGTCGCGACGACCACGCAGCGCTCGGGCGCACGGCTCGCCCACTCGGGCAGGTGCACGCGCGGCGCCCGGAAGCGCTGCTCCCACACGGGCGGCGGCCACCCGGTCGCGGGACCCGCGGGCCGGTCGGCGGGAGTCCTGATCACACGCCGATTCTCCCATCTCGGCGGAGCGACGCCGCGGGTCACGGACCCTGCGCAGGAGAACAGAACCGCGTATGTTGGCGCCACGCCCGGCGTGGCGTCGTCGCCCGCCGTGCCCGCCGCCGAGGGAGGCTCACCGCCGTGACCGAGAACCCGTCCGCCGCCGCGCCCGCGCCGCTCCAGCCGCCGGAGCCCGCGCTCACGCTCACGGCCCCGGCACCCGTGGCGCCGGTCGCCGAGACGGCGGCGCCGTCGATGGCCCCGGCGGTGGACCCCGCCGTCGTCCCCGTGCTGGACGCGAAGGTCTCCTCCTACCTGGAGGCGCTCCTCGCCGCGCCCGCGAGCTCGCCCGTGTTCGCGGCGAAGGCCGCGGACGTGCGCACGATGGGCGACGCCGACATCCGCCGCGCCGCGGAGAGCTCCAACCGGCTGCTCCAGACGCCGGTGCGTGCGATCCGCGAGGGCGGCCTCGCCTCCGGGTCCCGGGTGGGGACCACGCTCGTCGAGCTGCGGCGCACGGTCGAGGACCTCGACCCGGCGGCGGCCAGGGGCGGGAAGAAGTTCCTCGGGATGTTCGAGATCGGCGACAAGGTCACCGACTACTTCCGCAAGTACCAGAGCGCGCAGTCCCACCTCGACGCGATCCTGCACGCGCTGCGCGAGGGCCAGGACGAGCTGCGCAAGGACAACGCCGCGCTCAACCTCGAGAAGGTCGAGCTGTGGGACTCGATGGGCCGGCTCAACCAGTACGTGTACATCGCCGAGCGCCTGGACGCCCACCTCAGCGCGAAGATCGAGGACGTCCGGGCGACGGACCCGGACGCGGCCCGGTCCCTGCGCGACGACGTCCTCTTCTACGTCCGCCAGAAGCACCAGGACCTGCTGGTCCAGCTCGCGGTGTCGATCCAGAACTACCTCGCGATCGACGTCGTCATCAAGAACAACGTCGAGCTGGTCAAGGGCGTGGACCGCGCCTCGACGACGACGATCTCCGCCCTGCGCACCGCCGTCATCGTGGCGCAGGCGCTGGGCAACCAGAAGCTCGTCCTGGACCAGATCACGGCGCTGAACACGACGACGTCGGACCTCATCGAGCGCACGTCCGTGATGCTCAAGGACAACTCGGTGGCGATCCAGCAGCAGGCCGCCTCGGCGACGATCGGCCTGCCGCAGCTCCAGGCCGCGTTCCAGAACATCTACGCGACGATGGACGCGATCGACACCTTCAAGGCCCAGGCCCTCGACAGCATGGCCGCGACCATCGGCACCCTCGAGACGGAGGTGGACAAGTCCAAGTCCTACCTCGCGCGGGTGCGCAACCAGGACGAGCGGATCGCCGCCGGCTCCCTCGACCTCGGACAGGTCGGCCCGCGCTGATGCGCGGGCGTGCGCGGCGCGGGCGGTGAGCGGCGGTGCCGTCGCTCGCCGAGATCGTCGCGCGCCTGACCGGACGGTCCCGCACCCCCGAGCCGCCGCGCCCGGTGCTGCCCGCCCCGCCGACGGCGGCGGACCTCCTCGCCTCGATCGACCGCGTCGAGGCCCTGGTCCGGGAGTCCGACGTGCCGGGCCCGGTGGCCTCGCGCGTGGCCCGCGTGACCCGGACGGTGCGGATCGCGATCCCGCGGCTCGACCGCTTCGGCCACGGCAGCGTGGACGCGTACTCGGTCATGGCGACGGCCACGGACTACCTGCCGGAGGCCGTCTCCGGCTACCTGCGGCTGCCGCGGGACTGGGCGAACAGCCGCCCGGTGGACGGCGGCCGGACGTCGCTCATGGTGCTCATCGACCAGCTCGACCTGCTCGCCCGCACGATGGACGAGGTGCTCGACGCGGTGAACCGGCGCGACGCCGCCGCCCTCGTGGCGCACGGCCGGTTCCTGCAGGAGAAGTTCGGCTCCGGCGCCTCGGGCGGCAGCCTGGCCCTCGGGTCGGGGCCCGACGTCGCGGTGCCGCCGCCGCCGCCGGACGCGGGCGGGCGCCTGGCGCCGCCCGGGGACGTCGGATGAGTTGCCCTGTGTCAAGCCGCGGCTGTTTGATCTTGGTTGAGGACGCGTTGGAGGGCGCTGTGGCTGGCGGGGTCGTAGGGGCGGTTGTCGTGCCAGCAGCGCCAGATGACGTGG
>JBDIAU010000438.1:0-2699 GCA_039812565.1 Beutenbergiaceae bacterium | reverse complement strand
CGCCCTGGCGACGGCGCTCGTCGAGGCGCTGACCGACGAGGAGCTGCGCTCGAGGCTCGTGGCGGGCGGCCGGGTCACGGCCGCCGAGGCGACCGTGACCCGCATGGTCGAGCGGACGGTCGAGGCGTACCGACGCCTCGCGGACCTCGAGAGGACCCGGCCGTGAGCGAGCCGGACGGGCCCCCGCCGGCCACGGGGCGCCCCGGCCGCGCCGCGCTCCTGCGAGTCGCCCGGGTGGTCGCGCTCGTCGCCGTCGTCGGGTTCGCCGCCTACGCCCTGATCACCGGTTGGGACGGCGTCCGGGCGTCGCTGCGGGACCTCGGCTGGCCGCGGATCATCGGCACGCTGCTCGTCCTGACGGCCTCCACGTGGTGCCAGTTCCTCGGCTGGCGGCGCGCCCTCGACGCCCTCGAGGCGCCCCGGATCGACCTCGGCCCCTCGTCCGCGATCTTCTTCTCGTCCCAGGCCGCGAAGTACGTGCCCGGCAGCGTCTGGCCCGTCGTGATCCAGACGGAGATGGGCCGCCGCTACGACGTGCCGCGGCGCGCCATGCTCCAGAGCTACGCGTACACGCTGCTCCAGAGCGTCGCGGTCGCGGGCCTCCTGTCCGTCCTCACCCTGCTCGGGCCGCGCGCGGGCTGGTCGACCCTCGCCTCGATCGGGGCCACGCTGGGCGGCGCGGCGCTCGTCGTCGCGCTGCGGTTCCCCCGGCGGTTCCACAACCTCCTCGACCTGGCGTTCCGGAAGGTCTCCCGCGGTGACACGGCGTCCACCGTGGACCCCCGACCGCTCGCCCGCGGCCGCTGGTGGGTCGCCGGCGGCTGGATCCTCTCGGGCATCGCGGCGTGGCTGCTCGCGGAGCCGCTCGGCGCCGACCTCGCGGACCTGCCCTACGTGGTGGGCGCCTCGGCCCTGGCCTGGGTGGTCGGGCTCGTCGTCATCGTCCTGCCCGCCGGCGCGGGCGTGCGCGAGCTCGTGCTCGTCCTCACCCTCGGGCAGCTGATCGGCTCGACCGAGGCGCTCACCGTCGCCGTCGTGTCGCGGTTCCTCCTCATCGTCGTCGACCTCGCGCTCGCGGGGATCGCGGGCCTGCCGTACCACCTGGCGACCCGACGGGCGGGCGGACGTCCCGGCGACGATGTGGGACGCGTCACGTAGATCATCTCGGAAAGGGCGCCGACCTGCGACGATCATCGACCGGTCGGCTGCCCCGTGACGGTCCGTGGAACCGCGCTTCGCTACAGTGACCGTTGATCGACCAGACCCGGACCCTGGAGGCCCTGTGCGCATCTCGGTCATCGGCTGCGGCTACCTCGGTGCCGTGCACGCCGCCTGCATGGCCCAGATCGGTCACGACGTCGTCGGGATCGACGTCGACGAGAAGAAGGTCGCCGAGCTCTCCGCCGGCCGCGCCCCCTTCTTCGAGCCCGGTCTGCCGCCGCTGCTCGAGGCCATGGTCGCCTCCGGGCGGCTGAGCTTCACCACCGACCCGGCCGCGGCGCGCGACGCCCAGGTCCACTTCATCGGCGTGGGCACCCCGCAGAAGCGCGGCGAGTACTCCGCCGACCTGCGCTTCGTCGACGCCGCCGTCGAGGGGCTGCTGCCGCACCTCTCGCCGGGCGACGTCGTCGCCGGCAAGTCGACCGTGCCCGTCGGCACCGCCAGGCGGCTCGCCGACCGGGTGGCCCAGGCCGAGCCCGGCGCCACGCTCGTGTGGAACCCCGAGTTCCTGCGCGAGGGCCACGCCGTGGACGACACGCTCCACCCCGACCGCCTCGTCTACGGACTCCCCGAGGGCGAGTCCGCCGCCCACGCCGCCCGCGTGCTCGACGAGGTCTACGCGCCGCTCATCGAGGAGGGCGTGCCGAAGGTGGTCGCCGACTACGCGACCGCCGAGCTGGTCAAGGTGGCCGCGAACTCCTTCCTCGCCACGAAGATCTCCTTCATCAACGCGATGGCCGAGCTGTGCGAGGCCACGGGCGCCGACGTCACCCTGCTCGCCGACGCGATCGGCTTCGACGACCGGATCGGCCGCAAGTTCCTCAACGCCGGCCTCGGCTTCGGCGGCGGCTGCCTGCCCAAGGACATCCGCGCGTTCATGGCGCGCGCCGGCGAGCTCGGCGTCGACCAGGCGCTCTCGTTCCTGCGCGAGGTCGACGCGATCAACATGCGCCGCCGGGTGCGGATGGTCGACCTGGCCCGCGAGGTCTGCGGCGGGTCGATCTCCGGGCGCAAGGTGGCCGTCCTCGGCGCCGCCTTCAAGCCGGAGAGCGACGACATCCGCGACTCGCCCGCCCTCAACGTGGCGAACCAGATGCACCTGCAGGGTGCGCAGGTCATCGTCACGGACCCGCAGGCCGTCGAGAACGCGCGGCGCGCGTGGCCGGACCTGAAGTTCGCCGCCACGGCGCAGGAGGCGGCCGTGGGCGCGGACGTCGTCGTGCTCCTCACCGAGTGGAGCGAGTACCGCGGCCTCGACCCCGAGGCGTTCGGCGCCGTCGTCGGCCACCGGCGGATGGTCGACGGGCGCAACGTCCTCGACCCGGCCGCCTGGCGCGCCGCCGGCTGGACCTACCGGGCGCTCGGTCGGCCCTGACGGACTGACCCACCCTGACCCGCGGAGGCGGGGCGCTCGGCGCCCCGCCTCCGCGGCGTCGACGGCGCCCGGCCCGCGTGGGGTCCGCGCCACGCGGGCCCGG
>JBDIAU010000437.1:0-2700 GCA_039812565.1 Beutenbergiaceae bacterium | reverse complement strand
GCCGGCCGGGTCGTCCGGCCGGGCCACCCGGTCGACGAAGCGGACCGCGGTCTCCAGGCCGCGCTGGTCGACGAGGAGCCGGCGCAGCCGCTCCCCCGCCCGCGCCTGCGCCGAGGCGGGCGCGGCGAGGGCCGCGGCCGCCCACCGGCGCGCGAGCGCCACCGCCTCGGGGGCCAGGTCCCGCGGGTCGTCACCCGCGTCAGCCGGGGTCACCCCGCCAGTCTGCACCCGAGCGCGTCTCGCCGCCGCGCCCTGCACGTCCCCCTCGGCGCACCCGTGCGACGATTCGAGCATGACCCACCACCACGACGCTCAGCCAGAGCCGAGCGAGCCGCTCTGGGTCGAGCGCGTCGGGCCCAAGACCTACATCGCCCGCAACGGGCGCGGCGCGGAGGTCCGGATCGGCCCGCACACCGACGACGGCGTCTTCAGCCCCGGCGAGCTCCTCAAGGTGGCGCTCGCGGCCTGCAGCACGATGTCCGCCGAACGACCGGTGCTCCGCCGCCTCGGCACGGACGACGCGCCGATCACCGGCGCCGTCCGCAGCGTCAAGTCTCCCGGCCACAACCGGTACGAGACCCTGCTCACCGAGCTCGTGCTCCCCCTCGAGGGCCTCGAGCCCGCCGCCCGGGAGGAGATCGAGGAGGTCGCCCGCCGCGCCGTCGCGAAGGGCTGCACCGTCGGGCGGACGATCGAGGCGGGCGCCGTCGTCGAGCTCACCGTCTCGGGCGAGGCGTAGGAGCCGTGGCCCGCCGTCGCCGCGAGGCGAGCACCGACGTCGTCGTCGTCCCGGGACCGGTCGCGACGCAGGACCTCGCGCCGCCCGCCCCGTCCGAGCCGGACGCCGACGAGGCGCCCCGGCGCCGGCTGCCGACCCTCGACGCGCTGCTCGACCGGGCCGTCGTCGTGCCCTCGGCGATCGTCCGCGGTCAGGTCGACCGGATCCGGCTCAAGCACCCGGACGCCACCCCGCAGCAGGTCATCGAGATCCTCGAGAAGCGGTACCTGCTGACCGTGACGAGCACGGGCGGCGCGGTCGGCGCCGCGGCCGCGTTCCCGGCGGTCGGCACGGGCACCGCGATCGCCCTGACGACGAGCCAGGTCGGCACCTTCCTCGCCACCTCCGCGATCCTGGCGCTCGCCGTCGCGGACGTCCACGGCGTGGAGATCGACGACGTCCCCCGCCGCCGCACCCTGGTCCTGGCGGCGCTGCTCGGCGAGCAGGGGTCCGTCGTCGTCGAGGAGGAGGTCGGCGTCGGGACGCTCTTCTGGGCGCGCTCGGTGCTCACCCGCCTCCCGCTCACCACGGTCCGTTCGGTGAACCTGGCGCTCGCCAAGCGCGTCGCGTCCTACGGCGCCAAGCGCGGCAGCTTCGTGTTCTTCGGCCGGCTGGCCCCCTTCGGCATCGGCGCCGTCATCGGCTGGACCGGTGCCCGGGCGATGGGCACCACGATGGTCGGCGGCGTCCGTCGCGCGTTCGGGCCGGCGCCGGCGGCGTTCACCCGTCCGGCCCCCACCGCCGCCCCCGCCC
Organism: Beutenbergiaceae bacterium; assembly: GCA_039812565.1. Taxonomy (GTDB): domain Bacteria; phylum Actinomycetota; class Actinomycetes; order Actinomycetales; family JAHECE01; genus JAHECE01. Next base: position 1,169 of record JBDIAU010000437.1, on the reverse strand, counting down.
TCACGGCCACCCGCGACCAGGAGTCGGTGTGAGCAGCCTTCCCGTCGACGCCCAGCCCGGCACTGCCCGGCCCGTGAACACCCAGTACGAGGACCTGCTCGCCGAGGTGCTCGCGCACGGCACCCCGAAGGGGGACCGCACCGGCACCGGCACGCGCTCGGTGTTCGGCCGCCAGCTGCGCTACGACCTCGGCGCCGGCTTCCCGCTGGTCACCACCAAGCGTGTCCACCTGCGGTCCGTGGTCTACGAGCTGCTGTGGTTCCTGCGCGGCGACTCCAACGTGCGCTGGCTGCAGGAGCACGGCGTGCGGATCTGGAACGAGTGGGCGGCGCCCGACGGCGAGCTCGGCCCGGTGTACGGCGTCCAGTGGCGCTCCTGGCCGACGCCCGACGGCCGGCACGTCGACCAGATCTCCGCCGTCCTGGAGACGCTGCGCCGAGACCCGGACTCGCGCCGGATGATCGTCTCGGCGTGGAACGTGGGCGAGCTCGACGCGATGGCGCTCGCGCCCTGCCACGCGTTCTTCCAGTTCTACGTCGCGGACGGGCGGCTGTCCTGCCAGCTGTACCAGCGCAGCGCGGACCTGTTCCTCGGCGTCCCGTTCAACATCGCCTCGTACGCGCTGCTCACGCACATGGTGGCGGCGCAGACCGGCTACGCCCCGGGCGAGTTCATCTGGACCGGCGGGGACTGCCACATCTACGACAACCACCACGAGCAGGTGCGCGAACAGCTCTCCCGGGAGCCGTACCCGTTCCCGCGGCTGGAGCTCGCGCCGTCGCCGTCCCTGTTCGACTACACGTACGAGCACGTGGCGGTGCACGACTACCGGCACCACCCGACGATCTCCGCCCCCGTGGCCGTCTGAGCGCCGTGCTCGGGATGATCTGGGCCCAGGCCCACGACCGCGTCATCGGCCGCGACGGGGACATCCCCTGGTACCTGCCGGAGGACCTGGCGCACTTCCGGCGGGTGACCACCGGTCAGCCGGTCGTCATGGGACGCACGTCGTGGGACGCGCTGCCGGCGACGTACCGACCGCTGCCGGGGCGTCGCAACGTCGTCCTCTCCCGGACGCCGGGCTTCGAGGCGCCCGGCGCCGAGGTCGCGGGCAGCCTCGAGGAGGCCCTCGCGCTCCTCGCCGGGCAGGACGTGTGGATCTGCGGCGG
>JBDIAU010000436.1:0-2702 GCA_039812565.1 Beutenbergiaceae bacterium | reverse complement strand
GCCGCCTGGGTGCGGGCCTGCGTGATGACCTCGTCGGCGCCGGAGAGGACGCCCTCGGCGGCGCGCACCTCGCCCGGCATCGCGCGCCGGGCCCGCTCGACGAGCTCGAGCACCTCGGCCCGGTTGACGATGGCGGACGAGGACATGGGCATCGACCGGGCGGTGGTCACGAGACCGGCGATCTCGTCGAGGATGTCGTCGAGCGAGCTGACGGCCACCTGCACGCGGGCCGTCGGCCGGGGCTCGGCGGGCTGCGGGGACTGGGTCACGCGGTGCCTCCTGGAACGGGCGGGCGGTTCGCGGCGAGCGCCGCGAGGAGTGCGGGGACGACGCCGGGCGGCACGAGGTCGCCGACCTCGCCGCCGTGGCGGGCCACGTCCTTGACCATGGACGAGGCGATGTGGGCCAGGCGCGGGTCGCCGACGACGAACACCGTCTCGACACCGGTCAGGTGGCGGTTCATGAGGGCCATCGGGTGCTCGGCGTCGAAGTCGGCGCCGCCCCGCAGGCCCTTGACGATCGCGACGGCGCCTCGCTCGAGGCAGAAGTCGGCGAGAAGGCCGGGCACGGTCTCGACGCGGACGCCGTCGAGGTGCGCCACGGCCTCCGTGGCGAGCGCGACCCGGGTCTCGACGTCGAGGAGGGAGCGCTTCGCGGCGTTGTGCGCGACGCCGACCACGACCTCGTCGAAGAGCGCCCGCGCGCGGGCGAACAGGTCGAGGTGCCCGAGGGTGACCGGGTCGAACGACCCGGGGCACACGGCGATGCTCACGGGGTCCTCACGCGACCACGGTAGCGAACCACAGGACCGTGTCGCCGTACGCGCGCGCGTCGCCGGGGGTGAGGGTCGCGGGCCAGCACGGCTCGCCGCTGCGCCGCGCCCGTTCGACGACGACGACGGCGCCCGCCGCCACCGCGGGCGGGACGAGCCCCGCGAGCACGGTGGCCAGCGCGTCGTCGCCCAGGTCGTACGGCGGGTCGAGGAGGACGAGGTCGAACGGCCGGCCGCCGCCTGCGCCGCGCAGCGCGGCCTCCGCCCGAGCGGCGAGGACCTGCACCCGGTCGGCGAGGCCGAGGGCCGCGGCGTTCTCCCGGCACACGCGCGCGGCGTCCCGCGCCGACTCGACGAGGACCACGCGCGCGGCGCCGCGGCTCGCCGCCTCGAGCCCGAGGGCGCCGGAGCCGGCGTAGAGGTCGAGGACGTGGGCGCCGTCGAGCGCGTCGGCGTGGTCGAGGCGGGAGAAGAGGGCCTCCCGGACCCGCTCGCTCGTGGGCCGCGTCCCGCGCGGCGGCACGCGCAGGGTGCGACCGCCGGCGGTGCCGGCGACGATCCGGGTCACCGGAGAACCCTACGTCCCCCCGCCCCCCTCCCCGCCGAACGCACTGTTGGTCGGCCGAACCGCCAGGTTCGGCCGACCAACAGTGCGTTCGGCAGGAGAGCGGTGGGCCGATGCGCGGCGGCCGCGGCCGGGTTACGGTCGAGGTGACGGACCCGACGACGGACCTCCGACCCGTCGGCACCCGAACCCCGTCGGCAGGAGAGCGACGATGCCCACCTCCGCCAGCCCCGGCGCCAAGGCCTCCCGCGCGGTCGCCGAGGCCGCCCGTGAGACCGCCTGGCGCGCGCCGTCGTTCGCCCAGCAGCTCTTCCTCGGCCGGCTGCGCCTCGACCTCGTGCACCCGCACCCGCTGCCCGACCCGGAGCTCGCCTCCCGCGGCGAGGAGTTCCTCGCCCGCCTCACGGCGTACTGCGCCGCCGAGGTCGACGGCGAGGCGATCGAGCGCGAGGACCGCGTGCCCGACGACGTCGTCCGCGGCCTCGCCGCCCTCGGCGCCTTCGGGATCAAGATCCCGCGTGAGCACGGCGGCCTGGGCCTGGGCCAGGTCCAGTTCAACCGGGCGCTGATGATCGTCGGCAGCGCGCACCCGACGCTCGGCGCGCTCCTGTCCGCGCACCAGTCGATCGGCGTCCCCGAGCCCGTGAAGCTCTTCGGCACCCCGGCGCAGAAGGCCGCCTACCTGCCGCGGTGCGCGGCCGGCGCGGTCAGCGCGTTCCTCCTCACCGAGCCCGACGTCGGCTCCGACCCCGCACGCCTCGCCACGACCGCGATCCCGACCGACGACGGCGGCTACCTCCTCGACGGCGTCAAGCTGTGGACCACGAACGGGCCGATCGCCGAGCTCCTCGTGGTCATGGCCCGCGTGGTGCGCGACGACGGCGCCCGCGACGCCGTGCACCGCGGCGGCATCACGGCGTTCGTCGTCGAGGCGGACGCGCCCGGCATCACCGTCGAGCGCCGCAACACGTTCATGGGCCTGCGCGGCCTCGAGAACGGCCTCACGCGCTTCCACCGCGTGCGCGTGGGTGCGGACGCCGTCGTCGGGCGCGAGGGGGACGGCCTGAAGATCGCCCTGACCACGCTCAACACCGGACGCCTCTCGATCCCGGCGCTGTGCGCCGGCGCGGCGAAGTGGTCGCTGAAGATCGCCCGCGAGTGGTCCGTCGAGCGCGTCCAGTGGGGCCGCCCGGTGGGCCGCCACGCCGCCGTCGCCCACAAGATCGCGTCGATCGCGGCGACCACCTACGCGCTCGAGGCCGTCCTCGACCTGTCGGCGCAGCTCGCCGACGCCGGCGCCCACGACATCCGCATCGAGGCAGCCCTGGCCAAGCTGTGGGCGAGCGAGGTCGCCTGGCTCGTCGC
>JBDIAU010000435.1:0-2708 GCA_039812565.1 Beutenbergiaceae bacterium | reverse complement strand
CGCTCCTCGTCGAGCACCGGCAGGGCGGTGAGGTTGTACGTCGCCAGCAGCCGCGTGACGCGCCCGATCGGGGCGTCGGGGGCGACGGCCTCGACGTCGCGGTCGAGGATGTTGCCGAGGGACTCGTGCGGGGGCTCGCGCAGCATCCGCTGGATGTGCGCGACGCCGAGGAAGCGGCCGGTGGGGGTGTCCAGCGGCGGGCGCACGACGAAGACGACGGCCGCGAGCGCCGGCGTGACGTCGTCGCGGCGGGCGTGGGCGAGCGCCGTCGCGATGCTCGTCTCCGGCGCGAGGATGATCGGCTCGGTGGTCATGAGACCTCCCGCCGTGTGCTCGTCGTAGGCGAGGAGGCGGCGGACGTCGTCGGCCTCGTCCGGCTCCATGAGCTCGAGGAGCTCGGACGCCTGCTCCTCGGGCAGCTCGCTGATGAGGTCGGCGGCGTCGTCGGGCTGCATGGCGTCGAGCACGTCGGCGGCCTTGTCGGCGTCGAGGCCGGAGACGATCTCCACGGCGTCGTCGTCGCTGAGCTCCTCGAGGACGTCGGCGAGGCGCTCGACGTCGAGCTCGGCGGCCACCTCGAGGCGGCGCTCCGTCGACAGGTCGTGCAGGACGTCCGCGACGTCGGCCGGCTTGAGGTCTTCGAGGCTGGCCAGGAGTGCGGCCGCACCGTGGCCGCGGCTCGTGTCGAGCAGTCCGGTGACCGCGCCCAGCTCGACGAGGAAGGTCTCGCCGCGGCGGACCCGCAGGCCGAGCGGCCCCGGCCCGACGCGGCGCACGAACAGCCGGGTGACCAGCCAGTCCACGCGCTGCCGCTCGAGCGCGACGTCGTCCACCACCACGGTGCCGCTGCCGTCGCGCATCTCCACCCGACGGTCGAGCAGCTCCGCGACGACGAGCTTCTCGTTCGCCCGCTGCTCGAAGCGGCGCACGTTGAGCAGCCCGGTCGCGATGACGGCGCCGGTGTCGATGCTGGTCACCCGGCTCAGCGAGAGGAAGACGCGGCGCTTGCCCGGCACCTCGACGACGAGACCGACCGCGCGCGGGTTCCCCGATGCGGGGACGAGGACGACGACGTCGCGGACCCGGCCGAGCCGGTCACCGTTGGGGTCGAACACGCCGGTGCCGGCGAGGCGGGCAGCGTAGACGCGGGTCGGTGCGCTGCTCACGCCGCCAGCGTAGGCCCCGGGGGCCGGTGGGCCGCGTGAGGTCGCCGGGCAGGTTCCGCTGGGGAGAAGATGGAGCATGTCGAGCTTCCGGTCCCCCCGCGTCCCCTCGCTGCCGACCCCGCCGTCCGGCGAGGAGGTCGCGACGTACCGCACCTACGCCGAGGCGCAGCACGCCGTCGACCACCTCGCGGACTCGTCGTTCCCGGTCCGGCTCGTGACGATCGTGGGCACGGACCTGCGGATGGTCGAGCGCATCACCGGGCGGCTGAGCTACGCGCGCGTCGCCATGGCCGGTGCCGCGACGGGTGCCTGGTTCGGCCTGTTCGTCGGGCTGCTGCTCGGGCTCTTCTCGACCAGCGGCCTCGCCGCGACCGTGCTCCCCGCACTGCTCATCGGCGCCGCGTTCGGCCTGCTCTTCGGCGTCGTGTCCTACGCCGCGACCGGCGGGCGCCGGGACTTCACGTCGTCGAGCCAGGTGGTCGCGGGGTCCTACGCGGTGCTGTGCGAGGGGCCGGAGGCGGCCCGGGCACGCGCGATGCTCGCCGAGCTCCCGCCCGCCGCGCCGCCCGCGCGCTGACCGTCACGTTCCCGCCGGCCGGGTTTCGCCGAGCGTCACCTTGCTGCCGGCCGGGTTTCGCCGAGCGTCACCTTGCTGCCGGCCGGGTTTCGCCGAGCGTCACCTTGCTGCGACGACACGCCGACGACGCGCCGTCGCCGGCTGTCCAAGGGTGACAGTGGGCGGGGGCCGTTCGGCGGGAAGGTGACAGTGGGCGGGGGCCGTTCGGCGGGAAGGTGACAGTGGGCGGGGGCCGGCCGGCAGGAAGGTGACAGCCTGCGAGGGTGCGGCCGCGGGACGCGGGTTCAGGGACGCAGGAGGGCCTGCATCCACTCCTCGACGTCGTCGGGGCGCCGCGGCAGCGCGGCGGTGAGGTTCTCGACGCCGTCCGCGGTGACGAGCACGTCGTCCTCGATCCGGACGCCGATGCCGCGGAGCTCGGCGGGGACCGCACGGTCGTCCCGGCCGAAGTAGAGCCCCGGCTCGATGGTGAACACCATCCCGGGCTCGAGCACGCCGTCGAGGTAGAGGTCCCGCCGCGCCTGCGCGCAGTCGTGGACGTCGATCCCCAGGTGGTGGCTGGTGCCGTGCACCATCCACCGGCGGTGGAACTGGCCGTCGGGGGCGAGCGACTCCTCGGCCGTGCCGGGCAGGAGACCCCAGTCGGCGAGCCGGGCGGCGACCACCGCCATCGCCGCAGCGTGCACGTCGCGGAACCGGATCCCGGGGCGCACGACGGCGAACGCGGCGTCGGCCGCCTCGAGGACCGCCTCGTAGACCCGCCGTTGCGGCTCCGTGAACCGGCCGCTCACGGGCAGGGTGCGGGTCACGTCGGCGGTGTAGAGGGAGTCGACCTCGACGCCGGCGTCGATGAGGACCAGGCGGCCCGGCTCCACGGGCCCGTCGTTGCGGATCCAGTGCAGCGTGCAGGCGTGGTCGCCGGCGGCGGCGATGGTCTCATAGCCGACGCCGTTGCCCTCCTCGCG
>JBDIAU010000434.1:0-2710 GCA_039812565.1 Beutenbergiaceae bacterium | reverse complement strand
GACGCCGTCGATAGCCTGAGCGGCGCCCCCGGACCCCCACGGGCGGCCCGGCGCGAGGACGGGCGGTGACGATGCCAGGACGCGACGCGACGACGGTCGCGCCCGCCGGCGCCCGTACCCGCGACCTCCTCGAGCGCGACCGCCGCCACGTCTGGCACCCGTTCACCCAGCACGCCGTCTGGGAGGCCGACGACCCGCTGGTCATCGACCGGGCCGAGGGCGTCCACCTCTGGGACACCGACGGCAACCGCTACCTCGACGGCGTGTCCAGCCTCTGGGTGACGGTCCACGGGCACCGCGAGCCGCGGATCGACGCCGCGATCCGCGCCCAGCTCGACCGCCTCGACCATGCGACGTTCCTCGGCTCCACCCACGAGCCCGGGATCCGGCTCGCGGAGCTGCTCCTCGCGACCGCACCCACGGGCCTCACCCGCGTCTTCTACGCCGGCGACGGCGCCTCGGCCGTCGAGGCCGCCCTCAAGATGGCGTTCCAGGCCGCCGCGCAGCGCGGCGAGGACCGCCCGCTGTACGTCCACGTGGCCGAGGGGTACCACGGCGACACGCTCGGCGCCGTGAGCGTCGGCGGCATCGCCCTCTTTCACGCCACCTACCGGCCGATCCTCCTCGAGACCCGGATGGTCTCCTCCCCCGGCCTCCGCGCGCCCGGCCAGAGCCCGGCGGCGCGCGCCGTCGAGGTCCTCCACGAGCTGCGCGGCCTGCTCGCAGCCGAGGGCGAGCGGGTCTGCGCGGTGGTCGTCGAGCCGATGGTCCAGGCCGCCGGCGGCATGCTCACGCACGACGCCGCGTTCCTGCGCGGCGTCCGCACCCTGTGCGACGAGACCGGCGCGCTGATGATCGCCGACGAGGTGGCGACGGGCGTCGGCCGCACCGGCCGGATGTGGGCCGTCGAGCACGCCGGCGTCGCCCCCGACCTGCTGACCTGCGGCAAGGGCCTGACGGGTGGCTACCTGCCGCTCTCGGCCGTGCTCGCGACCGAGGCCGTCTACGAGGCGTTCCTCGGCTCTCCCGCGTCCGGGCGCACGTTCTTCCACGGTCACACCTACACCGCGAACCCGCTGTGCGCCGCCGCCGCGATCGCCAACCTCGAGCTCCTCGCCGACCGGGGCACCGTGGCGCACGCCGCCGCCGTCGGCGAGCGGATCGGCGCCCGCACCGCGCACCTCGGGGCGGACGACGGCGTCGTCGAGGTCCGCCGGATCGGCACCATGACCGGGATCGAGGTCCGCGCCGTCGGCGAGCGCACGGGCACGCGGGTCTGCCGCCGCGCCCGGGACCACGGCGTCCTGCTGCGCCCGCTCGGCGACGTCGTCGTCCTCATGCCGCCGCTCGCCATCGGCGACGCCGACCTCGACCACCTCCTCGACGCCACCCTCGACGCCATCGCCGAGGTGGTGAGATGACGACGACGGCGCCCCGCGTCGAGGCCGTCGACGGGCCAGCGCCCACCGGCTGCCCCGTCCACCTCGACCCGGCCGACCCGGCGTTCGCCGCGAACCCCTTCCCCACCTACGACGTCTTGCGGGACCGGGGCGCGGCCGCCGAGGTCCGCCTCGCGAACGGCCGCACCGCGTGGTTCGTCACGGGGCACGCCGAGGCTCGCGCCGCGCTCACCGACCCCCGGCTCTCCGCCGCGCCGCCGGCCCGCGAACGCGACCCCGCACGCGCCGGTCTCGAGGACCACATGCTCAACACCGACGGCGCCCGGCACGCCCGCCTGCGCCGCCTGGTCGCGCGCACCTTCGGCCCGGCGGCCGTCGAGGCCCTGCGCCCGCGCATCGAGGCCCTCGCGGACGGGCTGCTGGACGCGCTCACCGACGCGCCGCAGCCCGTCGACCTCGTCAGCGCGTACGCGTTCCCGCTGCCGGTCCTGGTCATGTGCGAGGTGCTGGGCGTCCCCGCGCAGGACCGGGACCGCCTGCGCTCGTGGACCTACGCGGTGAGCGCCCCGAAGGCGGCCGCCGGCCCCGACGTCGTGGCCGCGGCCTGGCGCTCGATGCACGCCTACTTCGGCGAGCTCATCGCCCGCAAGCGCAGCGACCCGGGGGACGACCTGTTCAGCCGCCTCGTCCACGCCACCGACGCCGAGGGCGCGCTCACCGACCGCGAGCTGCTGAGCATGGCCTTCCTGCTGCTGTTCGCCGGCTACGAGACGACCATGAACCTCCTCGCGGGCGGCACCCTCACCCTGCTCACGTCCCCGGCGCAGCGCGCCGCGCTCCGCACCGGCGCCCTCGACTGGCCGAGCGCCGTCGAGGAGCTGCTCCGGCTGGTCAGCCCGCTGGAGGGCGCGACGTGGCGGTTCGCGACGCAGGACGTCACCCTCGGCCAGGTGACCGTCCCCGCGGGGGCGTCCGTGCTGGTCAGCCTCGCCGGCGCCAACCACGACCCCGCCGCGTACACCTGCCCCGAGGGCTTCGAGCCGGGCCGGGACGGGCCCCGACACCTCGCGTTCGGGCACGGGGTCCACGTGTGCGTGGGTGCCCGGCTCGCGCGGCTCGAGGGCGAGGTCGCGCTCTCCCGGCTCCTCGGGCGGCTCCCCCACCTGCGCCTCGCCGCCGACCCGGCCGGACTGCCGTGGCGGCCCGGGCTGCTCGTCCGTGGGCCGCGGGAGCTGCCCGTGCGCGTCGACGACCCGCTGGGCCACGTGCGCGCCGCGCTCGCCGCCCGGGAGGCCGCCGGCCTGCGCCGA
>JBDIAU010000433.1:0-2713 GCA_039812565.1 Beutenbergiaceae bacterium | reverse complement strand
CACCCGCTCCAGGGCCGCCCGCAGCGCCCGGACGTGCGCGGCGGCGTCGGCGTCGACCGGGTCGAGGGCGAGCCGGCGGGCGAGCTGGCCGGCGAGGACGTCGGACAGCCGGCACGCCTCGGGCAGGGAGACGGCGAGGGACGCGACGGTGCCGGCGGCGTCGAGGCGCCCCCACACGAGCGCCGACAGGCGCCGCAGCTCCACCTCCCCCACCCGGCCGCCGTCCCACACCCGCTCGAGCTCGTCGTGCCGCGCGGCGACGGCCTGCCACAGCGCCATCGCGAGCGTGACGTCCGGGGTGAGCGAGGCCGCCTCGGGGGAGGCGAGCGCCGCCCGGTCGAGGGCGTCGAGCTCGGCGCGCCGCCGCGTCCGCCACTCCCGCAGGCCCGCGAGGTAGCGCGTCATCGCCACGGGGTCCACCGGACCCGTGGTGCGCGGGGGCGCGTCGGGTGCGACGGCCGTCGGTGAGCGCATCAGCCGCGCCCGTAGTCCGGCGTCGGCGGGGCCGGGGCCGGGCCGAGGGCCTCGGCCAGCCAGCGGTCGTAGGACGCCTGCCACCGGCCGTCCGCCATGGCGTCGGCGAGGACGCCGTTGACGAACCGGACGAGGTCGACGTCCTCGGCGTTCATCCCCAGCCCGTACGGCTCGGCGGTGAACGAGTCGCCGACCACCTGCGCGTACGGGTCCTGGGCGGCGAGCCCGGCGAGGACCGTGTCGTCGCCGGTGATGGCGTCCACCTCGCCGCGCTGGAACCGCACCAGGCAGTCGGTGTGGGTGGTCCCGGCGACGGGCACGACGTCGGGGAACTCGTCGAGCTTCGCCAGGCTGGTGGAGCCGGCGGGGGCGCACACCTTCTGCCCCGCGAGGTCGTCGAGCGACGTCGCCGTCGAGCCCAGCGGGACGAGGAGCTGCTGCCCGGAGCGGTAGTACTCGGCGGAGAACGCGATGTCCTCCCACCGGGCGCAGGTGATCGTCATGTTGCGGGCGACCATGTCGACGCTGCCGTCCTGGAGCAGCGGGATCCGGTCGGCCGCCGTGATGACGCGCAGCTCGATCCGGTCCGGGTCCCCGAAGATCGCCTCGGCGACCATCCGGGCCAGGTCGATGTCGAAGCCCTCGAGGCGGCCCGTGATGGGGTTGCGGGAGCCGAGCAGGAGCGAGTCCGCGGAGACGCCGACGACGAGCCGGCCCCGGTCCCGGATCTGCGCCATCGTGGAGCCGGACGGCATCTGGCCCGGCTGCGGCTGCGAGGCGAGGGGCGCGTAGGAGGCGAGGGGGTCCTCGCACGCGACCGGCGTCGCCGACCCGCTGGGCGCGGGTGCGGGCGCCGGGGTGGACGCGGTCGCCGTCGGCGTCGGGAGCGCCGTCGGGTCGTAGACCGACGGCCCGCACGCCGTGAGGGCGAGGACGGCGAGGCCGACGACGGCGCCCGCCACGCCCGGCCCGAACCGTCGCCGCGCGCTCATCGGTACTCCTCCCGCCGCTGGGCCAGACCCCACCAGGCGAGGGCGGCGGCCGCCAGGCCGCCGACCAGGCTGAGCACCGCGACGGCCGTGAGGCCGCCCGCGGCCCCGGCGAGCCGGTCCGCCACCGCGGCGCTCGCGGCGTCGAGGCGCTGGGCGGAGGCGGCGTCGAAGTCGGTGAACGCGGCGTTCGCGGAGCCGTCCTCGCGGCTCGTCGCGGCGTCGACGGCGCCGTCCCAGTCGCCGCCGTCGTCGAGGTCCCGGATGGCGGCGTGCAGCTGGGCGTAGGCGTCCCAGGCGGGCGTCAGGTCGTCGCTGCCGGCCGCGGTGGCGTCGCCGAGCGACTCCACCGTGGTCCCCGCGGACGCCTGCCAGGCCTCCTCGAACGCGGCGCCGGAGCCGCGAGAGATGAGGGTGAGGCTCTCGTTCGACTTCGCGTCGAACGCGGCGATGCGCGCCGTCGAGAGGGCGAGGGTCTGGGCGTACGGGCCCGAGCGCACGGACGCGACGGTGCCCGCCACCGAGCCGAGCACGACCACGCTCACGACGAGCAGGACGAGGACCACCACCCCGGCGGCCGCGACCGGCAGGTTCACGTAGCGGTGGGTGCGGCGGGCGAGCCAGACCGACCCGGCCACCACGGCACCGAGCCCGAGGAGCCCGATGATCACCGGCACCCACCGGGCGCTCGCCGCGGCGGACAGCTCGGCCTCCGCGCGCGCCTCGTTGGCCTCGCGCAGCGACGCGAGGACCGGCAGCGAGTCGGACCGCAGGCCCGCGCTCGCCAGGCGCAGGTACTGCGCGCCCACCGGGAAGCCCTGCCGGTTGTTGGCCCGGGCCTGCTCGACGGAGCCGACGTAGTCCTGGATGCCCGTCGTCAGCACGGCGAGCGCCTCGCCGTCGGCGGGCTGCGCACCCGCGGCCAGGGCGGTCTTCTGCCCGGCCTCCGCGATCGAGGCGTCGTAGGCCTCGCGCTGGTCGGCCGGCTCGAGGCCGCCGACCAGGAAGGCGTTCGTCGCCAGGGCGTCCGCGCGCACGAGGCGCGTCTGGACGTCCTGGAGGCGGACGAGCTGCTCCGCGTTGTCCGCCGCCTTGTCCAGCGCCCGGTTCGCCGACCAGAAGGCCTGCGCCGTGACGAGCCCGACCAGCAGGCCGACGAGCGCGAGCGCCACCGCCGCGATGAGCAGCCGGGTGGGCGTGTCCCGCGTCGGGCGCGGGGGCGCGGGCGTGGCGACCGGCGTCCCCGCCGC
>JBDIAU010000432.1:0-2716 GCA_039812565.1 Beutenbergiaceae bacterium | reverse complement strand
CCGAGGCACCCCTGCCCGACCCCACGCCCGCCGCCCTGCTGGACGCCCTCACCGAGGCGGTGGACCACGCGCGGTACTGGCAGGAGCCCGACGGCGAGGACGTCCTCCTCGCGACGCCGGCCGTCCGCCGCGCGCTCGTCCGGATCGCCGAGCACGTCGCCGGCTCGGCGCAGGCGTCGTGGTGGTCGAGCCCGGTCGACCGCGCCGCGCAGCGCACCGTGACCTGGGAGACCGACGACGCCCGCCCGCCGAGCGCCCCGGTGAGCGCCGCCGAGGCCCTCGCCGCCTGGCGCGCGGAGACCGTCGCCGACGAGCGCCGGGCTCGCCGCGAACGCCCGACGGACCCGACGGCCAGCTGGAGCGGCGTCTGGTGGTCGACCCCTGCCCTCGGCCTCACGCGAACCTGCCGGGACCTCGCCGGCCACGGCCCGCTCGGCCTCCGGCTCGTCGAGGACAGCCTGGGCTGGGAGCGGGCGGCCACGGGCGCCGTCGTCGTCCCCGGGGAGGCGAGGGTCTTCGAGGTGGACGGCGCGGCGGCGTGGGCGGCGCTGTGCCGGGCGCACCCGCTGGACGTCACCGCGCAGAAGCGCCACGACTGGTTCCGCACCACGGGCCGCGACGGCGCGTGGGTGATGCCGGACTGGCAGGGCGTGGCCGAGGAGTTCGACGGCGTGCACCTGACCGTCGCGGGCTACCTCGCCGCGGCCGGGACGGCGATCCCGGTGGGCGACGCCGCGGCGTCGGTCATCGCCGGGTGGAACCCGGACGAGACGGTGTGGCTGCGCGACGTCGTCGGCGTCGTCCCGGGGACGGCGCGGTGGCGCCGGGACGACGACGCCTGGTCACCCGAGTGGACCCGGCCGTGACGCGTAGCGTCACGAGCTCCAGGAGCACTCGCAGAGGATGTTGAACTCGACCACCTGCTCGCCCTCCTCCGGGTGGCACCACGCCTCGGCCTCCTCGCGGTTGGCGAAGCTGCGCCCGGCGAGGCGGCCGTTCGGCAGGAGGACGCCCACTGAGATGTCCTCGCGGGGGTCGTCGAAGTCCACGCCGCGCACGTAGCCCGGCATCGTCAGCGGGTCGGTCTCCGCGCTCATGTCCGAACCTCCGGTGTCGTGTGCGGCCGCGGCCTGGTTCCACGGTCACCCTCCGGCCAGGGCCGTGTCAATCCTGGGGCGGCAGGTCCGTTGAGGTTCGCGGCGGGCGCCTTGGGCGAGTAGGCCTCCCAGACGTCGGAGCGCCAGCGGAGCTCGAGGACGCGGTCGGCGTAGCGCAGCCGCGACGGCGTCATGCTCCCCCGCTGCGCCTCGACCGCCATCGGGCGGCTGAGGTGCTCGTACCGGCACGTCCACGTGGCTTCGAAGGTGGCGCCGTCGTGCGTGAGGACGACGGCGCGGCCGCGTTCGTCGACGACGGACGGGTTGGCCGCGCGTCGCATCACCGACTCGGACAGGAGGACGTCGGTGAGGCCCACGGGGCCGGAGTACCGCCCGGTGTACCGGGCGTCGAGGGTGAAGGCGCCGTCGCGGAGGTCGACGTCGGCGGCGACGGCCACCTCGTCCCCGGGAAAGGCGGGCCAGGTGACGGTGCGGCGGAAGGTGTAGCTGCCGCCGCTGAGGTCCCACAGGTTGAGGGCGCGGCCGTGCCGGCGGGCGGCGCCGATGCCGACGGTCACGAAGGTGGCGCCGACGGCGAAGGGGTGGAAGCCGTCGGGCATGCGCTCGTACCGGACGGTGATGCCGTGGGTGCCCTTGGTGGAGAGGTCGAGGCGGCCGCGGCCGTCGCCCTCGAGGGTCCGGCCGTTGATGAGGCCGCGGTACCGGACGGCCAGCGGCATGACACCCGGGGCGGAGTCCTCGCGCATCCCCCGAGTCTGCGTGGAGTCGGCGGGCCCGTCTACACCTGGGCGTCCGCGGGCCGGGACGGCGGGGCCGCCCGGTGCTCGCCGACGACGGCGGACCTAGCCTGGACGGGCCAGGCCTCGGCGTCGACGGCCCCTGAACGGACCTCCCCGTCGAGCTCACGACTGTGACGAGGTGAGGGCCATGCCGCAGGACGAGCTGTTCTCGGCGATGGCGGCGATCGAGCCGCTGATCGCACCGTTGGACCCGGTCACGGGGATCGACGTCGGCGTCCGGGACGAGGAGGCGCCGAACCCGGACGACCTCGCCGTCCGCATCTTCGTCTCCAGCCTCGACGAGGCGCCAGGTGTCGAGGCGCTGGTCACGGCGACGGCGGCGGCGTTCGGTGTGCCGCTGGTGGTGCTGCGCCGGACGTTCAGCCCGACGGCGCTGCCGGACACGTCGATGCACCGGCCGGTGGTCGGCGGGGTGTCGGTGAGCGCGGCGCGGTTCGCGAACTCGCCGACGGGGACGCCGGTCGGCACGCTGGGGGCGATCGCGCGGACGACGCTGACCCCGGAGCCGATGATCGTGGGGCTCTCGAACCATCACGTCCTGTGCCACGACGCCGGGCGGCAGTTCGGCGACGAGATCATCCAGCCGGAGCCGCTGCCGTTCATCGGGCGGGTGCCGAACGACCGGCTCGGGCAGCTGGTCAGCTTCGCGTTCCCGGAGATCGTCTACTCGGGGACGACGGACGCGGCGATCTGCACGATCGAGCCGCCGTTCGCGCAGGCGATCGCGGACCTCGGGCCGACGGCGGGGACGGTCGCGCCGTCGATGGCGATGCTCGTGACGAAGCGCGGCCGGACCAC
>JBDIAU010000431.1:0-2717 GCA_039812565.1 Beutenbergiaceae bacterium | reverse complement strand
GCGGCGGCACCGTCGGGCTCGGCTCACCCGTGGGCGACGGCGTGGCCCACCCCGGGGGTGACCAGAGGCCGCCGAGCGCGGCGGCGTGCGCACCGGCGTCGGTGGTGACGCGCTCGAGCGCCTCGGCGGTGGCTCCGGAGTCGCCCACCCCGCCGTCGCCCGCCGTGGCGGCGGTGCCGAGGGCGGCCAGGGCGAGGGAGCGCTCGACGGCGGACTGCCGCGCCGTCTCTGCGGCGTCCGGGCTGGGCAGGTCGGGGGGCGGGGACTCCAGGCGAACCCCGCAGCCCGCGAGGACGGCCGCGACGCCGACCGCTGCCAGGCCCACGCCGGTCCCCCGAACCGCCCGTGACCTGCGGCGCGACGGGCGTCGACGGGTCGCGGCGGGCGCCGGGGGAGGGGTGCGGGCGATCATCGGTGGCGATCCTGCCACGATCGACTCGCTACTGTTGTCGGAGACCACGCGGTCCGGCGTCCCCGTGCGCCGGGGCCGCGCGACCGGTGGGCCAGACCCCCAGGCGGCAAGGAGATCCAGCAGTGAGCGGCGAGGCGACGGCACGGCTCGAGGGCCTCCTGCGGCCCGTGGTCGAGGGGTGCGGGCTCGTGCTCGAGGACGTGACCGTGGGCACGGCCGGGCGTCGCCGGCTCGTGCGCGTGACGGTCGACCTCCCCGACGGCCCCGGCGGCGTGGGCAGCGACGCGCTCACCGAGGTCTCGCACGCGGTCTCCCGGGCGCTGGACGACACCGACGTCATCCCCGGCGCGTACGTGCTCGAGGTCTCCACGCCCGGCACGGACCGCCGCCTCACCGAGCCCCGGCACCTCCGGCGCGCGCAGGGCCGCCTCGTGCGGCTGCGCATGCGCGACGGCGCCCGGTTGCGGGGCCGCGTCGTCGCCGCCGACGGCGAGGGCATCACCCTGGCCGCGGACGGCGGGCGCACGGCGGTCGCGTACGCCGACGTCGTGGACGGCGTCGTCGAGGTGGAGCTGCGTGCGATCGAGGAGGTGGAGGACTGATGGACATCGACATGACCGCGCTGCGCCTGCTGGAGCGCGAGAAGGAGATCAGCCTCGACGTCCTCGTGGGGGCGATCGAGCAGGCGCTGCTGAGCGCGTACCACCACACCCCGGGCGCGAAGACGCACGCGCGCGTCGAGGTGGACCGGCGCTCGGGCCACGTGACCGTGTGGGCGCGGGACCCCGAGGGCGACGCGGAGTACGACGACACGCCCTCGGGCTTCGGCCGGATCGCGACGGCGACGGCGCGGCAGGTGATCGTCCAGCGGCTGCGCGACCTCGAGGACGACCAGGTGCTCGGCGCCTTCCGCGGCCGAGAGGGCGAGGTGGTGGCCGGCGTCGTCCAGCAGGGGCGCGACCCGCGGACGGTGCTCGTCGACGTCGGGGGGACCGAGGCGGTGCTCCCGCAGCACGAGCAGGTGCCGACGGAGACGTACACCCACGGCGAGCGGATCCGCGCCTACGTGCTGGACGTGAGCCGGGGCCCGAAGGGACCGTCGATCACGCTGTCGCGGACCCACCCCAACCTGGTCCGCAAGCTGTTCGCCCTCGAGGTGCCGGAGGTGGCGGACGGCAGCGTGGAGATCGCGGCGCTGGCCCGGGAGGCGGGGCACCGCTCCAAGGTCGCGGTCCGTGCGACGGTGCCGGGCCTGGGGGCGAAGGGCGCGTGCATCGGCCCGATGGGCGCCCGCGTCCGCGCCGTGATGGCCGAGCTGCGCGGCGAGAAGATCGACATCGTCGACTTCAGCGAGGACCCGGCGACGTTCGTCGCCCATGCGCTGTCCCCCGCGCGGGTCACGAGCGCCGAGGTCGTGGACGAGAAGGCGCGGCAGGTCCGCGTCGTCGTCCCCGACTACCAGCTCTCGCTGGCGATCGGCAAGGAGGGGCAGAACGCCCGGCTGGCCGCGAAGCTCACCGGGTGGAAGATCGACATCCGGCCCGACGTCGAGGGGCCGGAGTCGGCCCCGGCGCGGACGCCGGGCCGGTCGGGCTAGACTGGTGGGCGGGCCACGCGCCCGGACCCCCTCCACGCCCTCCGACTCCGGCAAGCCCGGACCGGTACGGACGTGTGTGGGGTGCCGGCGGCGAGGCTCTCGGTCCTCCCTGGTCCGGGTGGTCCTCGGGGATGACGGGCACTCGCTCGTCGTCGACGAGCGCCGCAGCGCACCGGGGCGGGGCGCCTGGCTCCATCCCGAGCCCGGTTGCCTGGACCTGGCCGAACGGCGTCGGGTGTTCTCCCGGGCCCTGCGATCAGCGGGGTCGGTGGACCTCACCGGAGTCCGGGCCTGGTTCGACCGGCTGCACCACCCGTGACCGGCGCACACCGCGCGTCGGCCACGCACCAGACCGCATGAGACGAGAGCGGGTCAACGCTGATGGGCACCCGATGAGCACCCTGCGATGAGCACCCTGCACTGATGACGGTCCTCCCTGTTCGGGGCGGACCAGGACAGGAGAGTTGTGGCAAAGGTCCGCGTCTACGAGCTCGCGAAGGAGCTCGGCGTCGACAGCAAGACCATGCTCGCCAAGCTCGGCGAGCTCGGCGAGTTCGTGAAGTCCCCGTCGTCCACGATCGAGCCGCCCGTCGTGCGGCGCCTTCGGGACGCGTTCCCGGCCGCGTCCGCGACGCCGACGGCGCCCGCCCCGGTCCGCAGGGCACCGGCGGCCCCACCCCGCACCGAGGCACCGGCGCCGGTGGCGCA
>JBDIAU010000430.1:0-2719 GCA_039812565.1 Beutenbergiaceae bacterium | reverse complement strand
GCGGGCGCTGGGTGGTGCCGCTGGGCGCGTCGGGGCGCTGGGACTCCCCGCACGCGCTGGACCAGCTGCCGCGCTGGCTCGCGGGCGAGCTCGTCCCCGTGCCGGGCGACGCCGGCCCCACGACGCTCGAGGACGTGCTCGACGTCGACGCGGGGAGGGCCGGGCGTCCAGGTAGGCCGGGGCAGCCGGGGCCGGCGCCGTCCCTCCTCGGCCCGCACGCGACGACGGCCGGCCCCCCAGGTGGGGACCGGCCGCCGTCGGCGCCGTGAGCGTCAGCCGGTGACGCCGGTGATCTCGTTGGGCGTGGCCGGCAGCCCGGCGCTCGTGACGACCTCGCCGGCGGCGACGTCGACCACATGGATCTGCTGCGCGGCCGGGTCCGTCACGTAGGCCAGGCCGTCGAGGACGAGGAGCGCGGGGCGCGGTTCCTGCCACTCCGTCGGCTCCTCCCACGCCTCGAGCACGGGGATCGAGCGGACCACCTGCGCGGTCTCCGGGTCGATGACGTGGAGCGAGCCGTCCGTGCCGAGGACGAGCGCCCCGCCGCCCTCGCCCCGGCCGAGGGAACGGAAGGTGTACGACGACGGCAGCGTGACGAGCGCGACGCTCGCCTCGTCGGTGTCGACGAGCGCGACGCGGGTCGGGCGCTCCAGCTCGGCGTCGGGGTCCACCTTGTAGTCGGCGAGGACGACGCCGGACGCCTCGCTGCCGGACTGGTTGCCCATCCGCCCGTACGCGTCGGGCGAGGCGACGTGGGTGATGGTGCCGTCCCGGACGACGAGCGCGCCGTCCTGGCAGCCGAGGGTGACGACGCCGCCCGCGGCCACGGCCTCGCCGTGGACGCCGGGACAGGCGTCGCTCTCGGCGACGACGGCGTCCGCGGCGTCGAGGAGGCGGGCGCCGGTCCGCGCCTCCTCGGTGCCCTCGGTGACGACGAGGCTGCCGTCGGCGGAGGCCACCGCGACGCCGTGGTGCGCGGTGGGCGTCGTGTACGTGCGGACGGCGGTGACCTCGCCGACCTCGACCTGCTCGTCCCAGGTGTCGGCCTCGACGACGGTCACCGTGCCGGTGGCGTCGTCGAAGAGGGCGGTCAACCCGTCGTGGACGACGACGTGCCCGGGGTGCTCGGCCGCGACGAGCACCTCGTGAAGCCGCGGCTCGGCCGTGTAGTGGTGGTCGTGGTCGTCGTGCCCCTCGCTCCACGTGCCCAGGTCGAGCGGGGCGAAGCCGCCCTCCGTCGAGACCAGGACGTACCGGCCGTCACCGGCGGCGTTGACGCGGGTGAAGCCGTCGAGCTCGAGGGTGCTGACGACGTCGAGGGTGGTCGCGTCGAGGACGAGGATGCCGCCGTCGTAGGTGACGGCGAGGCGTGGGGTTCGGGCGTCCGCCTCGGCGGCGCCGGCGGAGTCGGACTCGTGCTCGTCGGGTGAGGCGTCGGGGGAGGCGAGCGTGGACGCGCTCGAGGTCCCGCAGGCGGCGAGGGCGAAGGACGCGATCAGGAGGGCGGCGCCGGCGCTGAGGCGCGGCGCGTGGGGGCGGCGTGACATGGGGGCCCTTTCGACTGGGTGTCGCGAGGACCCTAGGTCAAGTGAGAATGATTCTCAAGTAAGTCTCAGCCGAGCAGAGCGTCGAGCGTGACGAAGGAGTACCCGCGCGCCCGCAGCTCGTCGATGACCCGTGGCAGGGCGTCGGCGTCGAACGTCGTGCCGTCGTCGGGGTTGGCTGTGGCTTTCTCCGGTACGTGGCGGCGGTCTTCCGTCGCTCGGAGGCGGTTCCTAGTTGACGCCGATGACGAGGGTGCTGGCGGCCGCTTCAACGACGTCGTTAGTGATGGTCTGCAGCTCGTTAATCTTCAGGACGCGTTCGATCTGGGGGAAGAGCCGCTCGAGGAGGCGGAAGTTGCCGCGGGTGATGCGGCTGATCGCGGCGATGGTCTGGGCGTCGGTGAAGTCGTCGGGGTTGAGCGTCTTGCCGAGGGTGCGCCAGTGGCGTTGGAGGACGAAGAGCAGCTCGTCGTTGCTCAGGGGCCGGTACTGATGGGCGAAGCCGACGCGGCTGTAGAACTGGGGGTAGTGGCTGAACTGCTTCTCCAGTCCGGGCATGCCGATGAGGACCAGGGCGATCTGGTCGCGGTCGTAGCGGTCCCGTAGGAGCTCGAGGGCGGTGGGACTGAGGCGTTCGGACTCGTCGACGATGACGAGCTGGACGTAGTTGGTGGTGCGCCGGGTACCCCACCGGTCCAGGGGGATGCGGCCGGGCACCTCGAGGTGCTGCTGGATGCAGATGCTGGTGCGCGTGATGATCCGGTCCAGGTCATCGCGCAGCAGCCGCGGGGTGGTCAGGACCCCGGGGGTGTACAGGGCGGTGCGGTTCTTGGCCAGCGCGGCGTAGATCTTGGCGTCGTCGTCGCTGCGTGGGCCCCAGTCGGTGAGCAGCTCGTGGGCTTGGTCCCAGTGGGCGTAGCGGCGTGCGGAGACGGTCTTGCCGACCCCGGCCGGTCCGAAGCACAGCCCGATGGTGCGACCGCGCCGGACGGAGTCGGCGAACTCGGTGAAGCGGCGGTGCTCCTTGGTCACGATGAAGCGTTCGCTCACCTGATGCGTGTGGTCACCTGATCTGGCCCCGCTTGGCGCTCGTTTCTTCGCGGATTCTGGCCCCACCTGGGGTGGTGGGCTCGCGGTGCGGGTGGGGGTCGCGTGTCGTCACGAATGTTGGCCCC
>JBDIAU010000429.1:0-2724 GCA_039812565.1 Beutenbergiaceae bacterium | reverse complement strand
CGTCGATGAGGACCAGGCGGCCCGGCTCCACGGGCCCGTCGTTGCGGATCCAGTGCAGCGTGCAGGCGTGGTCGCCGGCGGCGGCGATGGTCTCATAGCCGACGCCGTTGCCCTCCTCGCGCGCTCGGGCCCCGAAGACCGCCTCGACGACCCGCTCGCCACGGGGATGGCCCGCGGCGCGGGGCAGCGCCCGGACGACGTCAGCGAAGCCGCGGGCGGTGGCTGCGACGGCGAGACGCATCTGCTCGACCTCCCACGCGTCCTTGACCAGCCGCAGCTCCGAGAGCGCCTCGACGAGGGCGGCGTCGGCGTCGTCCGCGTCCGTGCTGCCGGCGCCCATCGCTGCTCCGGACGCCGCGGCGCGGTCCTCCCGGACGTCCGCGACCAGAGCCTCGACCGCCGGGTCCGAGCCGGCGACGACGCGCAGCGGCGCCTCGTCCCGCTCCAAGGCCTCGGGCAGCTCGTCGACGTGCGCGCAGGCGAGCCCTGTCTCGGCGGCGAGATCCTCGAGGCTCGGGCGCACCCCGACCCACAGCTCGCCGTAGCGTGCGTCGGCGTAGAACTCCTCGGTGTCGCGGCCGGCGCGCGGCCGGAAGTACAGCACGGCGTCGTGGGTGGCGCCGTCGGCATCGGGGCCGGCCGCGGCGGCGCGGGGGTGCAGGACGAGGACCGCGTCGGGCTCCCGGTCGGCGCCCAGGCCGGTGAGGTGGGCGAACGCCGAGTGGGGTCGGAACCGGTAGTCGGTGTCGTTCGAGCGGGTCACGAGCGGTCCCGCAGGCAGGACCAGCCGCTCGCCCGGGAAGAGGGCACCGATCCGCGCCCGGCGGCGGGCGGCCCACGGGGCCGACTCCGCGAGCGCGGGGGGCTCGCCGTCGCGCTCGGCCCAGCCCTGCGCGATGAAGGTGCGGAACGCAGCGGACGTCGGCCGGTGCGACCGGTTGGACCCGCGCTCCCGCGTCGGCTGGGTGGTGTCGGCGCTCTGCTCGCTCACGGCGTCATCGTCTCACCAGGGCCGGACGGCCGGCGCGGGGCTGTGGACGGCGCCGGAACGCGCAGGTGAGCACCTACCCTGGCCCGGTGCGCATCGACCTGCACACCCACTCGACCGCCTCTGACGGCACCGACCCGCCCGGCCAGGTGGTCCGCGACGCGGCCGCCGCGGGGCTCGACGTCGTCGCGCTCACCGACCACGACACCACCCGCGGCTGGGCCGAGGCCGTCGACGCCGCCCTCGCGGTGGGCGTCGCACTGGTCCGCGGCGCCGAGCTCTCGTGCTCGGCCGACGGCGTCAGCGTCCATCTCCTCAGCTACCTCCACGACCCGGAGCACGCCGCGATCCTCGCCGAGACCGAGGCGGCCCGGCAGGCCCGGCACCGGCGCGCGCGCCGGATCGTCGAGCGGATCTCCCGGGACTACGCCGTGAGCTGGGAGGACGTGCTCGCGCAGCTCGGGCCCGAGGCGACGGTCGGCCGGCCGCACATCGCCGACGCCCTCGTCGCCCGCGGGCACGTGGCGGACCGTTCGAGCGCGTTCCGCCACCTGCTGTCCTCGCACGGCCCGTACTACGAGCCCTACGCCGCGCCCGACGCCGTCACGATGGTGCGCGCCGTCCGCGCCGCCGGTGGCGTGCCCGTCCTCGCCCACCCGCGCGCCGCTGCCCGCGGAGCGGTCGTGCCCACGCTCGTCATCGAGGAGATGGCCGACGCGGGCCTCGGTGGTCTCGAGGTGGATCACCGCGACCACGGCGAGGCGGTCCGCCGTCGCCTGCGCGACCTCGCCGCCGAGCTCGGCCTCCTCGTCACCGGCTCCAGCGACTACCACGGCACGGGCAAGCCCAACCGGCTCGGCGAGAACCTCACCGCGCCGGAGGTGCTGGAGGCCGTCGAGGCGCAGGGCGAGCTGCCCGTCGTGCGCGGGTGACGCCGGTGCTCGACCTCACCCTGTTCTCGACGACGTTCCTCACGCTGTTCGTGATCATGGACCCGCCGGGGACGGTCCCGGTGTTCCTCGCGCTCACCTCGCGGATGACGGCGGCCGAGCGCGGGCGCGCCGCGCTGCAGGCCACGCTCGTCGCGCTGGGCGTGGTCCTCGCGTTCACGGTCTTCGGCCAGGCCATCCTCGCCTGGCTCCACATCTCGGTGCCCGCGCTCCAGGCCTCGGGCGGGCTGCTGCTGCTCCTCGTCGCGATGGAGCTGCTCACGGGGCGCGCCGAGGAGCCGAAGGCGTCGGCGTCGGGGGTGAACGTGGCGCTCGTCCCCCTGGGGACGCCGCTGCTCGCGGGCCCGGGGGCCATCGTGGCGTCGATGGTCGCCGTGCAGTCCTCCGACGGCTCGGCGGCGGACTGGGCGGCCATCCTGCTCGCCATCGTGGCCGTCCACCTGTGCCTCTACCTCGCGATGCGGTTCGCGAACCAGGTGCACCGGGTGCTCGGGGACGGCGGGACGACGCTGGTCACCCGGATCGCGGGCGTGCTGCTCGCGGCGATCGCCGTCCAGCTCATCGCGGACGCCGTCATCGCCTTCGTGCAGACCGCCTGAGGAGCCGCGCCCGAGGCGGGCCTCAGGCGCCGGCGTCCTCCGGAGCCGAGGCGGCGGGCGCGGCGTCAGCGGGCTTCCCGCTCCGCGTCCGGCGCCGACGGCGCGGCCGGGACCCGCCGCTCGCCGGAGGCCCGTCCGGGGCCGGCCCGCCGGCCACGTCGCCCGGCCCCGTGGCTCCCTCGCCGCC
>JBDIAU010000428.1:0-2727 GCA_039812565.1 Beutenbergiaceae bacterium | reverse complement strand
GGCCCCGCGAGGGCGGCTCGGTCATGCCCTCGAGCGTAGGTGGGGCGGGTGACGCCGGGTCGGCCCGTCCCGGCGAGCGGCTGGTGAACAATGCGCACGGGCGACGACAGAGCGGACGGGTGGATGGCGGACGACGGGGAGCGGGCAGCCGGCGCGGCGGTGCGCTCGTTCGACGAGCGACGGGTGCGGCGTGCCGTCGCGCACGCGCGGGCGAGGGGGAACGTCCAGCGCCGCCCGGGCCGGCTCATGGCGCTCGCGTTCGCGGCCGTCATCGGGATCGGCACCCTGCTGCTGGCCGGTCGTGCCGCCACGGCGGGCGAGGGCCACACGTCCGCGATCGACGCCCTCTTCACGGCGACGTCGGCCGTGTGCGTCACCGGCCTGATCGTGGTCGACACGCCGACGCACTGGTCGACGTTCGGCCAGGTGGTCATCCTCGCGCTCATCCAGGTCGGTGGCCTCGGGATCCTCTTCACGGCATCCCTGCTCGGGCTGGTGCTCTCGCGTCGGCTGGGCCTGCAGACGCGGCTCTCGGCCGCCGCCGAGACCCGGACCACCCGTCTCGGCGAGGTCCGGGGCGTGCTCCTGCGCGTCGTCGTCCTCAGCCTCTCGGTCGAGGCGGTGATCGCCGTCGTCCTGGGCCTGCGGTTCTGGCTGGCGTACGACTACGACGTCGGGCAAGCCTCCTGGCTAGGGGTGTTCCACGCCATCTCGGCCTTCAACAACGCCGGGTTCGCGCTGTGGAGCGACAACCTCATGGGCTTCGCCACCGACCCGTGGATCTGCCTCCCGATCACGGTGGCCGTGATCGTCGGCGGCATCGGCTTCCCCGTGCTGCTCGAGCTGCGGCGGCACGTGCGACCAGCGCGGTGGAGCCTCCACACCAAGCTGACCCTCTCGGTGACCGCCATCCTGCTGCTCTCCGGCTGGGTCTTCGTCACGGTCGCCGAGTGGGGCAACCCCGCGACGCTCGGGCCGTTCGACGTCGGCGGCAAGCTGCTGGCGGGCTTCTTCCAGGGCTCGATGCCGCGCACCGCGGGGTTCAACTCCGTGGACATCGCGGGGATGAACACGGGGACGCTGTTCGGCGTCGACCTGCTCATGTTCATCGGCGGCGGGTCGGCGGGCACCGCCGGCGGTCTCAAGGTGACGACCGCCGCCGTCCTCGTCATGGTGACGATCTCGGAGCTGCGCGGCGACCCCGACGTCTCCGTGTTCGACCGCCGGATCCGGGCGTCCGGCCAGCGGCAGGCGCTCTCGGTCGCCATCCTGGGCTTCACCGTCGTCGGGACGGCGACCCTCGTGCTCGCGATGACCAGCTCCTTCTCTCTCGATGACGTGCTGTACGAGTCGATCTCCGCGTTCTCGCTGGTCGGGCTGTCCACCGGGATCACGCCCCAGCTCGAGCGCTGGCAGCAGGTCATGCTCATCGTGCTCATGTTCGTCGGACGCCTCGGCCCGGTGACCTTCGCCTCGGCGCTCGCGATGCGGGAGCGCGGGCGGCTCTACCGGCACCCCGTCGGCATGCCGATCATCGGCTGAGCCCGGCGAGCGGGCCGGTCGCTGCGTGGCGGACCGACCCCGGCCGATAGCCTCGTCCCCGGCGTGCCGGGGCGTCCCCTCGCATCCCCTGGTGGGCGGCGGGACGGCCGTGGCGCTCCGGGCCTCTAGCTCAACTGGCAGAGCAGCGGACTTTTAATCCGCGGGTTGTGGGTTCGAGCCCCACGGGGCCCACTCCATTTCTGCGGTCTGGCCTGCGGCGATGCTTCCGTCGAACGGGACCCTTCCCGCGATTAGGGTTCCGGGATCCCACGGTTACCCCACGCTTTCGTCGCTGTCCCGAATCCGACGACGGTCCCCGAGGGCCTGGAGGACCTCTGACGCGTCGGGCGCCTGGAGCCGTCGTTCGATGTAGTGGCGCTCGGTGACGGCGGTTCCGGAGTGGCCGAGCTGGGCCGCGGCGTCCTTGGTCCCCCGCTCCCGGTCGAGCAGAGTGGCGACGGTCTTGCGGTAGGTGTGGGGCGTGACCCACTCGAACCCGCAGGACTCTCGCGCGGCACGCCACTGGCGCCGGAAGTTGTGCGGTGAGCGCAGCGTTCCGACGGCCGACGGGAAGACGACGTCGTGCGGGTTCCCGTAGGCCTCGAGCCGCAGCCGCATCAACGTGTCGACGGCGAACCGGGGCAGCACGACGGTCCGGCGGCTGCTCGAGGTCTTCGGGTGGTCCTGCCGCCGCAGGCCCTCGCCGGTCAGGTGGACGACCGTGCCGGTGATCGTCAGCCGAGGGTGCTCTGCCGAGAGGTCGACGTCGCGCCAGCGAATCGCGAGGACCTCGCCGATGCGGGCACCGGTCGCGAGGAGGATGTCGACGACGTCGAGCAGGTCGTGCGCTCGTTGAACCTCCCCCGTGTCGCCGGCCTGCCAACGCCGGACGCCGTCGCGCAGCGACGCGAGCTCGTCGATCGTCAGTGCGCGTGGCTCGCGTCGGGATCCACGTAGCGGGGCTGTGCCTCGCACCGGGTTCGTCGCCATCGCGTCGTGGCGGACCGCCATGCCGAGCATTCCGGCCAGGACCACGCGAGCCGTCCGAGCCTTCGCCGGGTACATCGCCGCGACCGACTTGAGCAGGCGGTCCAGCCGTGAGGTCGTCGCCTCCCGGACGCGCAGGCCGCCGACTGCGGGCAGCACGGTCCCCTCGACGGCGCGCCGGTACTGATCGATCGTCTG
>JBDIAU010000427.1:0-2733 GCA_039812565.1 Beutenbergiaceae bacterium | reverse complement strand
GGTGCTCCAGCCAGGTCGCGACGGCCGCGAGCTGCTCGGGCGTCTCGGCCACCTCGGTGAGGGCGCGCACGTCGGCGGCGCGGACGCCGTCGTCGGCGGAGAGGAGCTCGCGCAGCGCCGTGGCGACCGTGGCGGCGTCGAGAGGCGCGGCGCCCGCCGGGCCGGCGAGCCGCCACGGGTGGGCGGCCATGGGCGTGCCGAGGTCGGGGACCGCGAGGGCGAGGTCCCGCGCCACGGCGTAGGTCGCGTCGAGGTCGACGCCGCCGCTCACCGTCTCCCGGGGGACGCGCAGCTCGGGGGGCGGCGCCGCGGCGTCGTCGTCGGACCCGGTGAGCGTGAGGACCACCTGCCGCGCCGTCCACGCGGAGAAGCCCGCCGGGCCGACGGCGTGCAGCGCCTCCGGGTATCGCCGCAGGTGGGCGACCAGCGAGCGGTACTGCGCGCGCTGCGCCTCCCACGTCGCCGGGTTGCCCTCGCGGTGGGCGTGGAGCGCCTCGCGGAGCTGGGCCCGCACGGCGGCGGGCGTCTGGTTCTTGCCGTGGAGGTCGAGGCTGAACGTCCCCAGGCCGACCGCGTCGAGGCGACGCTTCACCACCTCCAGCGCCGCCTGCTTCTCCGCGACGAACAGCACGCGCCGGCCCTCGGCGAGGTTGTGCGCGATCAGGTTCGTGATCGTCTGCGACTTGCCCGTCCCCGGCGGGCCCTCCAGGACGAACGACCGCCCCGCCGCCGCCCACCGGACCGCCTCGAGCTGCGAGCCGTCGGCGGGGACGGGGAGGTACGCCGTCGCCTCGGCCGTCGGGTCCGGGGCCGGCTCCGGCGCCGGGTCCGCGAAGGAGTCCGTCGGCGTCTGCACGAGGTGGCGGACCACGGGGTTCTCGAGGAAGACCGGCCAGTTCTCGCCCAGGTCCTGCCACATCTGGAGCGTCGAGAACTGCAGGATCGCGAGCTGCGCCGTCTCCTCCACGCGGTACGGCAGCCCCGCCCGCAGCAGCGCCGCCCGGACCTCCTGCAGCGCGCCGGGCAGGTCGATGCCGGCGTCGTCGGGGTCGGGATCGGCGAGGAGGGGGATCTCCAGGCCGCGCGCGACCCTCAGCTTCTCGAGCAGGCACTGGTTGGGCTGCGCGTGGGCGCCCTCCTCGAGCTGGAGCTCGAACGGCTGCCCGTGCCGGCCCTTGAGGACCACCGGGAGGAGGAACAGCGGCGCCCGCGCCTCGCGGCCCGCGTCCTCCCACGCGAGCGTGCCGAGCGTGAGGAAGAGGTTGTTGGCGCCTGTCTCCTCGACGATCGTCCGCGCCTTGCGGGCCATCGTGCGCAGGCGGGACGTGGCGGTCGCCGTCGTGCTCGCGACGAAGACCGCGCGCTCCTCCGCGAGGATCGCCGTCAGCTGCTCGGCCTCGATCTCCTGCGCCGTGCGCGCGCCGGCGGCGCGGTGGATCGCGCTGAGCTGGTCGTGGGGGAGCAGGTGCAGCGACCGGCCGGACGCGACGAGGTCCTCGAGCAGCCCGAGGGCCCCGGCCGGGACGTGCAGGTCGACGCCGCTGCGGCCCATCCGCAGGTTGAGCAGCGGGTTGCGGAAGGACAGGTCGAGCAGCGCGTTGCGCCACTGCGCGACGCGGGCGGGCATCGGAGCGGCGGGTGTGCGCGGGGCAGGGCGCGGGCCGCCGGTCTCCGACGTCGCCGGCGGGGCGGGCGGGCGTGGCGGTGCGCCGGCGGTGCGCTCCACCTCGACGACGACGCCCTCGCCCGGCACGAGCACCGGCAGCGGCCGCACCCGGCGGTGCGCCGTCCGGACGTCGAGGACGTGGTGGACCTCCCCGAGGTCGCGCGTGAACCAGCGGCGGGTCGCCTCCCGGGCCTGGATGAACGTCCGGGTGCTGGCGGCGGCGGTGAGCGCCGTCGTCTCGACGGCGACCAGGAGGCCGCTCTCCGCGAGCGTGACGATCAGGTTGGGGTCCGTGACGGCGACCTCGGCCAGCTGGGCGTCCTCGAGGAGCACCCCGGCGAACGCGTGCCCGTGACAGGAGACGACCACCGGGTTGAGGCCGGCTGCCTCCAGCGCGGCCGCGAACGTGCAGGTCAGGTCCAGGCAGGTGCCCCAGCGGTCGACCAGCACCTCCCGCGGCGGGCGGATCTTCTGCCCCGTGCCCTCGAACGACGCCGGCGGCTCGATGTACCGGATGCCGCGGGCCCCCATCGCGTCGTACACGGCCTCGGTGATGGCCAGCACCCGCTCGTAGCCGGCCTGGTAGCCCTGCAGGGACGGGTCGCCCGTGCGCGCGGCCAGCAGGTCGCTCGCCTCGGAGAGCAGGTCCGCGACGGCGTGGTCGCGCGGCTGGACGAACGCGGCGAGCGACTCCGGGATGGCCGTCGACCACCACTGGTCCCGGGCGAGCAGGCGCACCGGCCGCACGGCGAGGTAGCGGCCGTGGGCGGTGGCCGCGACCAGCCGGACCTCGCCGACCGTCGCCTCCTCGACCCGGGCGAACGGCACCGGGTGCAGCGTGAGCCGCAGCGCCGCCGTCGGCGCCTCGTACGACTCCCCGGGCTCGAGCGTGACGTCGCCGAGGGTGAGCGGCTCGGCGAGCGGCTCCGCCAGCGGCGACTCGAGAGTGACCGTGAGGGAGTGCAGCCGGATCGGGGCGTCCCCGAGGTTGCTCACCGTGAGCGCGAGCAGCGGCGAGACCCCGTTGAGCACGAGTGCGTAGCTGACGGCCTCCGCCACGACGAGCC
>JBDIAU010000426.1:0-2748 GCA_039812565.1 Beutenbergiaceae bacterium | reverse complement strand
CGTTCTTCCCGCCGAGCCACAGCGCGGCGTGGGGGCCGAACCTCAGCTCGTGGAGGATCCGCCCCGGCTGCTCCTCCGTCGCCTCGTCGAGGCGGCGGCCCTGCATGTCGGCGAGCGTCTGGAGGGTGCCGAGCGCGAGCGTGCGGTCGACGGGCAGGAGCATCCACGACGTGAGGAGCGAGTCGCGCCCGAAGAGCGCCATGAACCACGGCGCCCCGGCGGCGACCACGGTGCGCCGCGGGTGGGCGGGGTCGAAGATCCGCAGCGCGCCGAGGTCCTCGACGCCGCGGGCGATCACCCGGTCCAGCCGCGGGGACCGGGAGCTGACGACGGTCGACGTCCGCCGCCACTCGCGCATCCGCGCCAGCGGCGAGCCCTCTGCGGTCGGGTCGACGGCGTGCCGGGGCGTGAACCGCTCCCCGCCGGCCGTCGGGCTCACGGTGAGGCCGATCGCCCACGTCTCGCGCGGCTCGAGCCGCAGCACCCAGGTGAGCCCGTTCGTCGTGGTCCGCCCCGGCGGGTCGGCGGCGACGGTGACCTCGCGGGACGCCGGTCCGGTGCCGGGTGCGGTGAGCGTCAGGACGCCCTCGACGACGGCGGCGCGCGCCGGCGGCGTCTCGCCCGCCCGGGCCTCCTTGACCGCGAACACGTCGGCGAAGTCCGTGCCGACGGTGAGCCGCAGGGCGACGTCGACCGCCTCCATGCCGAGGTTGCGCACGGTGAGGCGCTCGTGCATGCCGTCGCCGACGGCCCGGTGCCGGACGACGAGCAGGGTGCTGTCCGCGCTGCCGGCCCGGGGCCGGGCCCGGGCGACGAAGCGCGCCGCGAACGGCTCGGCGACGTGGTGGGACAGCGGCAGGAGGGGTTCGCCGTCGACCGTGAGCAGCCACGTCGAGAGCACGCGGGAGTCGCGGAAGAACAGGCCGCGGGGGCCGTCCCCGGCGATGTCGCCGCGGGCGTCGCTGATGCAGAACGTCGAGCCCTCCACGAGGGTGACGTCGCCCGCGCCGGTCGCCGCGGGCTGCCCCGCGAACGTCCATGCTGCCGACATCCGTCGACCCCCTCGCCGTCGCGCCTCGAGGGCGTTCAGCTCGTCGTGCCCACGCCGGGTACGCCCGGCGTCCGGGCGCCGTCGCCCGCCGGGACGTCGACCTGGTAGACGACGCCGAGCTCGACGTGCCACGACGTGCCGCAGCGTACGCACACGAACACCGTGAGGTCAGCGCTCGACTCGCCGCGCACCGGCCCGCTGCAGCCGGGGCACGAGGCGAACGTCGGGAAGAAGAGGGAGTCGGTCACGGCGCGGACCTCCAGGCGGGTCACGCCGCGGCGGGGACGAGACCGCCCGAGCGGCCCGTCGGACGGGCGCTCCGGTCGCGGTCGCGGTCGCCGGGTGCGGACGGCTCGGGCGCGTCGAGAAGGCGGCGGTACAGCGCGACGTGGTCGGCCACCATCCGCTCGGTCGAGAACCGCTCGCGGGCCGCCGCGCGGCACGCGGCGCGGTCCAGCGAGCCGACCTCTGCCAGCGCGGCCACGAGCTCGTCGGTCGTCCCGAGGAACCCGGTGCGGCCGTGGTCCACGATCTCGGGCGCGGCGCCGAAGGGCGTGCCCACCACGGGGGTGCCGGTCGCGAGGGCCTCGATCATGACCAGCCCGAACGGCTCGGGCCACTGGATCGGGTTGAGGAGCGCGAGCGCGCCCTGAAGCAGGCGCAGCCGCTCGGGCCCGTCCGCCTCGCCGACGTACTCGACATCGCCGCCGAGGAGCGGCTCGACCTGGTCCGTGAAGTACTGCCGCTCCGCCTTCTCCCGCATCTTGGCGGCGATCCGCAGCGGCATGCCCGCCGCCCGCGCGATCGCGACGGCCTGGTGCACGCCCTTGTCGGGCGACATCCTGCCGAGGAAGAGCAGGTAGCCGCCGGCGCCCTCGCCGGTCGGGAACGACTCGACGTCGATGCCATGGTGGATGACGGCGGCGACCGGGATCTCGGGCGCCGACTCCCGCTGGGAGCGGGAGATGCAGACCAGGGGGATCCGCCCGGCGGTGAGCCGGTGGATCGTGCGCGTGTCGCGGGTGAACGGCGAGTGGATGGTGGTGGTGACCGGGGGACGCCTGCGGCGCTGCAGCGCCACCAGGGGGCCGACGATCGTGTGGTCGTGGACGACGTCGACGTCCTCGAGCAGCTCGTAGGCGCTGATGGCGTGGGCGAGCTCGAGCACGGAGTTCTCCATGGGCTCGACCGCCGTCTCGTACCGCCAGACGGACGGCACGGGGCACGTGGACTCCCCGACGGTGACCAGCCGGACCGTGTGGCCGGCAGCGACGAGCCCGCGGGCCAGCCGGTCGATCACGGCCTCGGTGCCGCCGTAGGCGGGCGGCGGCACGGGGAGCCACGGTGGAGCGATGAGGCCGATGCGCATGATCGCCTTTCGTCGGGACCCGCCCCGGCGCGAGCCGCCTGCGGATTCCCGCTGACGAGCGGGCCAAACCGGGACCTCGGTCCCGGGTCCCGCACGGCGCACCGCCCCGGCCGCACCGCCGCCACGGTCAGCCCTTGGTGCCTCCCGTGGTGATCCCGGCGACGAAGTGCCGCTGGCCGAGGAAGAACAGGATGATCATCGGGACGGTGGCGATGACGCTGGCGGTGACGACGATCTCCCAGTGCCACTCCCCACCGAAGCCGAACTGGTCGAGGAGCGCCTTGAGGCCGCGGGGGAGGGTGAACGTCGAGGAGTCCCGCAGGTAGAT
>JBDIAU010000425.1:0-2753 GCA_039812565.1 Beutenbergiaceae bacterium | reverse complement strand
CGGCCCTTGTCCTCCCGGGAGCCCGGCAGGCCGGCGCGGTCGAGCGCCTGCGCCTCGTCGTCGCAG
Organism: Beutenbergiaceae bacterium; assembly: GCA_039812565.1. Taxonomy (GTDB): domain Bacteria; phylum Actinomycetota; class Actinomycetes; order Actinomycetales; family JAHECE01; genus JAHECE01. The sequence continues at coordinate 2,687 of JBDIAU010000425.1, read as the reverse complement.
GTGAGGACGCCGAAGCCGACCGGGACGCCCGTGCGCACCGCGACGTCGGTGAGGCCCGACGTCGCCGCCTGGCAGACGTAGTCGAAGTGCGGCGTCCCGCCCCGGATGACCACGCCGAGGGCGACGACGGCGTCCGCGCCCGCGTGCGCGGCGCGCGCCGCGGCCACCGGCAGCTCGAACGATCCCGGCACCCGGACCTCGACGACGTCGGTCACGCCCGCGTCCTGCAGCGCGCTCCGGGCGCCGCCCAGCAGCCCGTCCATGACCTGGGTGTGCCAGCTGGCCGCGACGACGACGATGCGCAGCCCGCGCCCGTCCGTGCGCAGCGTGGGGGCGCCGGTTCCGCTCACTCGTCCTCCTCGTGCGTGGTCACCCAGTCGAGCAGGTGGCCCATCGCCGTCTTCTTGGTCACCAGGTAGCGGTGGTTGTGGGGGGTGTGGCCGACGGCCAGCTGCAGCACGTCGGAGACCTCGAGCCCGCTCGCCACCAGACCGGTGACCTTCGCGGGGTTGTTCGTCACGAGCCGCACGCGGGTCATCCCGAGGTCCGCAAGGATCGCGGCGGCCGCGGAGTACTCCCGCCGGTCGGCTGGCCAGCCGAGCTCGAGGTTCGCCTGGACGGTGTCCCGGCCGTGGTCCTGCAGGTGGTAGGCCTCGAGCTTGGCGAGCAGCCCGATCCCGCGCCCCTCGTGCCCGCGCATGTAGACGACGGCGCCGCCCTCCTGGGCCGCGAGCTCGAGGGCCGCCTGGAGCTGCGGCCCGCAGTCGCAGCGCAGGGAGCCGAACGCGTCGCCTGTGAGGCACTCCGAGTGGACCCGGACCACCGGGTCCGCCGTCGGCGGCGTGAGGGAGACGAGCGCGACGTGCTCGGCACCGGTGCGCAGGTCGCGGTAGCCCCGCACCCGGAACGCGCCGTGCCGGGTCGGCAGCGACGCCTCCGCGACGAGCGCGACCCGGGCGGGCGACGGCGGCTCCGCGGGCACCGGGACGGCGTCGTTCGCGCGGCGCCAGGCGATGAGGTCCGCGATGGTGATGAGGACGAGGCCGTGCTCGCGGGCGAGGGCGGCGGCGTCGTCGGCGCGCATCATCGTGCCGTCGTCGTTGACGAGCTCGGCGATGCCGGCCACCTCGCCGACCCCGGCGAGCCGGCACAGGTCGACGGCGGCCTCGGTGTGCCCGGCCCGGTGCAGCACGCCGCCCGGGACGGCCCGCAGCGGCAGCACGTGCCCCGGCCGGATGAGGCTCTCGGGGCCGGCGGCGGGGTTGGCGAGGACCTGGAGCGTGTGGGCGCGGTCCGCCGCGGAGATGCCGGTGGTGACGCCCTCCGCGGCGTCGACGGTCACGGTGTACGCGGTCCGCCGGAGGTCCTGGGAGTGCGGCACCATGAGCGGCAGGTCGAGGGCGTCGGCGCGGGAGGACGGCATCGGGGCGCAGAGGTAGCCCGAGGAGTGGCGGATCGTCCAGGCGACCCATTCGGTGGTGGTCGTCGTCGCGGCGAGGATGACGTCGGCCTCGTTCTCCCGGTCCGGGGAGTCGACGGCGAGCACGGGCAGGCCGCGCCGCAGCGCCTCGAGCGCGTCCTCGATCGTGTCGGTGGGCACGGGCGGGGCGGCGGCGGCCGTCCCTCCGCGGGTGCGCTCGACCGGCACGCCGGCGCTCGCGGTGTCAGGCACGGGTCCCACCTCCCAGCAGCCGTTCGACGTACTTCGCGAGCACGTCGACCTCGAGGTTCACCGGGTCGCCGACGGCGAGGCCGCCGAGCGTCGTCTCGGCGAGCGTGGTCGGCACGAGGGACACGCCGAACGCGTCGTCCGTGACCCAGGTGACGGTGAGCGAGACGCCGCTCACGGCGATCGAGCCCTTCTCGGCGACGTAGCGCGCCAGGTCCGCCGGCACGGTGACGGCGACGTCGTCCCAGCGCGGCCCGGGCGTGCGGCCGGCGATCGTGCCGACGCCGTCGACGTGGCCCTGGACCAGGTGGCCCCCGAGGCGGGCGTCGGCCCGCAGCGCCGGCTCGAGGTTGACCGTGCTGCCGGGCGCGAGGCCCCCGAGCGTGGTGCGTGAGAGCGTCTCCGGCATGACGTCGGCGACGAAGCCGTCCGCCGTCGGCTCGGCGACGGTGAGGCAGACGCCGTCGACGGCGATCGACGCGCCGGGGACGACGGCGTCCCGGACCGCGTCGGCGCGGACGGCGAGGCGGACGGCGCCGTCCACGTGGGTCACCTCCGCGACCGTGCCGACCCCTTGGACGAGCCCGGTGAACATCAGTGACCTCCCGCGGTCGGGAGCGGCCCGGCGGGCCGCAGGACGAGGTGGACGTCGTCGTCGAGGCGTTCGACGGCGACGGTGCGCCACCGTGGGGCGGCGGCGAGGGTGCCGACGCCGAGGTCGGCGACGGCGGGCGTGCCGGCTCCGAGGAGGACGGGCGCGACGTAGGCGTGGAGCTCGTCGACGAGGCCGGCGCGCAGCGCGGCGGACAGCAGCGTCGGCCCGCCCTCGATCAGCGCGGTGCGCACCTCCCGGGCGCCGAGGCGCTCGAGGACGCCGCCGACGTCGTGCGTCTGCTCGACGACGAGTGCCCCGCCCGGGCCGTGGAGGCGCGCCGCGGCGGGGAGGGCGCGGTGCCCGACGACGACGCGCAGCGGCTGGTGCCGGGCGAGCCCGCCGTCGGGGTCGCGGGCGGACAGC
>JBDIAU010000424.1:0-2755 GCA_039812565.1 Beutenbergiaceae bacterium | reverse complement strand
GTGGCGGGGATGACGCCGGCCAGGGCGCCGACGGCCGTGGCGCAGGCCATGCCGGTCAGGGCGGCCGAGACGGGGAACGGCGGCATGTCCTGGATCGAGCTGCCCAGGACCTGCTCGACGGCCAGGTTCCTGATGAGCGCGACGGCGGCGACGACGCCGACGAACCCGGCGACGACCGTCGCCACGACCGGCCCACGCAGGACTCCTCGTGGCGGGGCGCCGGGAGCGCCGGGTCGGTGGACGGTGCAATCATCGTCGGCCGGCCCACGCCTGTCGCGGCGAGCCGCGCCGCCGGAGTGGCGTCGGGCAGAATCGTCCGCCGTGCTCACCGTCGCCAGCGTCAACGTCAACGGCATCCGGGCGGCGTTCCGCCGCGGGATGGGGGTGTGGCTCGAGGCGGCCCGCCCCGACGTCCTCGCCCTGCAGGAGGTCCGGGCCGACGACGACCACCTGGCCCGGCACCTCGGCCCGGGGTGGCACGTGATCCACGAGGCCGGGACCGTCAAGGGTCGCGCCGGCGTCGCGGTGGCGTCCCGGCTGCCGCTCGCGGGGGTCCGCGTGGGGCTGGGGCCCGACCGGGACGTCGAGTCCGCGGGGCGCTGGGCCGAGGCCGACGTCGAGCTCCCCGGCGGCGGCGTGCTCACCGTCGCCTCGGTGTACGTGCACAAGGGCGAGGCCGGCACCGAACGCATGGCGGAGAAGTACGCGTTCCTCGACGCGGTGACGGCCCGGCTCGGCGAGCTCGCCGCGGGGCCGGGCGCCGTGGTCGGTGGGGACCTCAACATCGCCCACACGGAGCGCGACCTCAAGAACTGGCGGGGCAACCGCGACCACGCCGGCTTCCTCCCGCAGGAGCGCGCCTACCTGGACCGGTGGCTCGGCGACGGGGCGTGGGTCGACGTCGCGCGCCGGCTCGCCGGGGACGTCCCGGGCCCGTACACGTGGTGGTCGTGGCGCGGCCGCGCGTTCGACGCCGACGCCGGCTGGCGCATCGACTACCAGCTGGCCACCGCCCCGGTCGGGGCCCGGGCCCGCGCGGCGCGCGTGGACCGCGCGCCGAGCTACGACGCCCGGTTCAGCGACCACGCGCCGCTCGTCGTCGAGTACGACCTCTGACTCGACCTCTGACCCGCGTCCTCGGGCTGCGTCGACGCCGCCGGGTCGTGACGCGGAGTGGTGCTGGGTGCCGTCGTGGGGGCGGTGCCGGCCCGGTCGGCGGTCGCGGGGCGCCGAGGGCCGTGGGCGGGAGTGTTCGGGTGGGGGCTCGGTAGGTGTGGCCGGTGGGGGTGAGGACGTCGAGCTCGTCCGGGCTGGCCTGGTAGTTCCAGTGGTCGGCTTCTTTGGTGTGGTTGCAGCGTGCGCACAGGCCGGAGCCGTTGGCGTAGGACGTGGCGCCGCCGGTGTGGTGGGGGTCGGCGTGGTCGGCGTGGCGGATGGGGGCGTCGCACCAGGGGGTGCGGCAGGTGTCGTCGCGTAGGACGAGGAGGCGGCGCAGGTGGCCGTCGAAGTGGCGGCGGCGGGAGTCCATGGCGACGAGGGTTCCGGTGTCGGGGTGGGTGAACAGGCGGCGCAGCCAGATGCGGGCGCGGCCGGTGGTGTCGTCGTGGGTGGGGTTGAGCAGGTCGCGGGCTGCGGCGGCGGGGAGGGGGCCGTGCCCGACGAGCCAGGCGGGGGTGTCGGCGGGGTCGAGCTCGGCGGTGCGCTTCTCCGGAGTGGGGTCGCCGAAGAGCGCGGCGTCCGTCATGACGAGGTGGATCTCGACGGGGACGGCGTCGGCGCTGTCCTTGCCGGTGAGGCGTTGGACGAGGAGGTCGGCCATGAGCTGGCCGCGGCCTCGCCCGTGCGCGTCGCCGGTGGCGGTCGTTGCGGCGGCGGCCTGGTCGAGGGCGGCGTAGGCGGCGACGCCCTGGACCATCGGCAGCAGCGCGGACAGGTAGACCATCGTGTCCGGGGCGGGGCGGATGCTGACCCGCCGCTGGCGTTCGGCGTGGCGCAGATGGGCGACGGCTTCGGCGGGGTCCCACGCCTGCGCCAGGGCCCTCGCGTGGGCGGCCAGGGCCCGGTCCCCGGTGCTGGTGAGCCGGGGGGCGAGGAGCTCGTCGACGTGCCGGCGCCCGTCGACGGGCAGCCACGCGGTCTCCTTGGCGACCAGCACCGCCCGCCACTCGGAGATCGCCCCGGCGGTCAGGGCGGCCATCGTCTGGGGCATCTCGTGGACCAGGCCCAACGCCAGGCCGAGGTGACGCGACCCGCGGGCAGGGGTCCCGCCGCGCCAGGGCGACCTCCGAGCCCAGCCCGCGGCAGCGCTGGGCGGCCGGGACCCCACGGGCGGCGTCGGCGTCGCGGCGGGTGGCGTGCAGCGCCGCGGTCTCCCGCGCCTGCACCGCCGCACAGACGGCCTTGAGCTCCTCCAACGTCCGGATCCGCGCGATGTTCTCCGCCTCCACCAGCGCCGGTGCGAGCTCGCGCAACCGAGCCGCCACCGCGGCCAGGTCCGCCGTCGCGGCCACGTCCGCCGTCGACGCCGCAGCGGCGGCGGTCGCGCGCGGCCCCAGGACCGGGGTCACCGGTCCCGCGCCGCTCGTGCTAGCCTCGAACACGTGTTCGAGGCTAGCACTCCGCTCCGACACCGAGGAACCCACCGCCGCGCGCCGCGCGGGGCCCCCGCCCGGCCGGTCCGGAGGTGAGGCGCGGCGCGATAGGTTCCTGTCCCGTGCGCAGCAGTGCCGGGGGCGACCCCCGATGAGTGACCCGT
>JBDIAU010000423.1:0-2771 GCA_039812565.1 Beutenbergiaceae bacterium | reverse complement strand
GCTGTCGCGGACCGGCGGCTCAGGCCGCCGGCCGGCTCACTTGACGACGACCGCGAGGATGTCGCGCGCGGAGAGGATGAGGAACTCCTCGCCGCCGTACTTGACCTCGGTGCCGCCGTACTTGCTGAAGATGACGACGTCGCCGACAGCGACGTCGAGCGGCACGCGGTTGCCGTTGTCGTCGACACGGCCGGGGCCGGTGGCGACCACCTCGCCCTCCTGCGGGCGCTCCTTGGCGGTGTCCGGGATGACCAGGCCGGAGGCCGTGACCTGCTCGGCCTCAAGGATCTTGACGACGACCCGGTCCTCGAGCGGCTTGATGGAGACCGACACTGCGGACCTCCTCCTTCGCGTTGTGCAGAGCTGACGTGGGAACCGCGCCGCCGGCCCGGCTCACCCGCCGTCGCGGGGGTCGGATGAGGGATCGTCGGCGCGGCAGGCCCGCCCAGAGGGCGGGCGCCGTCGGTCAATCTATTCGGGCGTTAGCACTCGGTCAAGGCGAGTGCCAACGAGCGGCGCGGAAGCGTCGCCGCGGCCTGGCAGGATCGCCCCGTGCGTGCCGAGGACCTGACCCCGCTGCTCACCCGCGAGGGCTGGGAGCTCCTCTCGCACCTGCCGACCTACCGCGACCAGGACGCCCTGGCCCTCGGCGAGGCGCTGCGGGCCGCGGGCGTCGACCCCGCGCTCGCCGCGGCGGCGCTCACCCAGAGCCGCCTCCGGGCCCGGGCCCGGGCCAAGTTCGGCGAGTTCGCGGCGGACATGCTGCTCACGCCCGAGGGGCTCGAGCAGGCCACCCGGCTGCCGGTGGCAGCGTGGCACGCGCGGCGCTTCGCCGCCGCCGACGTCCGCCGCGTGGCCGACCTGGGGTGCGGGATCGGCGGCGACGCCCTCGCCCTCGGCGGCCTCGGGCTCGAGGTGCTCGCCGTCGAGCGCGACGAGGCGACGGCGGCCTGCGCCACCGTCAACCTGCGCCGGCTCCCGAACGTCACGGTCCGCCACGGCGACGCCCTCGCCCTCGACCTCGAGGCCGAGGGCGTGGACGCGCTCTGGTCCGACCCCGCCCGCCGGGACGCGGCGGGCCGCCGCCTGCTCGACCCGGCCGCAGGCTCTCCCCCGCTCGCCGCCGTCCTCGCGCTGCGGCACCGCGTCCCCGCGCTCGGCGTGAAGACCGCGCCCGGGATCGCCCACGCCGACCTCCCGCTCGACGCCCGTGCGGTCTGGGTCAGCGACGGCGGCGACGTCGTCGAGGCCGTCCTGTGGTTCGGACCCCTCGCCCCGGAGGGCCCGGGCCGTTCGGCGCTCGTCCTCGGCCCCGACGGCGCCGTCACCGTGCCCGGCCCCGCGGACCCGACGGCGCCCCCCGGGCCCGCCGACGTCGGCCCCCTCGCGGCGCACCTGTACGAGCCCGACGGCGCGGTCATCCGCGCCGGCCTGGTCGACGCCGTCTGCCGCGAGGTCGGGGGGCACCTGCTGGACCCCTCGATCGCCTACGTCACGGCTCCCGGCCTCGTCGCGACGCCCCTGGCCACGGCCTATCGCGTGGTCGACCACCTGCCCTTCGGCGTGAAGCGCCTGCGCGCCTACCTGCGCGAGCGCGGCGTCGGGCGCCTGGTGGTCAAGAAGCGCGGCACGGCCGTCGAGCCGGAGGCGCTGCGCCGCCGGCTCGACCTGCACGGCCCGCACGAGGCCGTCCTCGTCCTCACCCGCCTCGCCGGCGCCCAGACGGTCATCGTCGTCGAGCCCGTCGGCTGAGCAGGCAGGCGCCGGGCCGCCCGTCGGGTGCACCATGGCGCTGTGACGATCCCGTTCGCCCGCTCCGAGCGCTCGACCGTCGGCATCGAGTGGGAGCTCGCCCTGGTCGACAAGGACTCCGGCGACCTCCGGCAGGTCGCCGCGACCGTGCTCGACGCCGTCCGTCCGCCGCACGGCGGCGAGCACCCCAACATCCGCCAGGAGCTGCTCCTCAACACCGTCGAGGTGGTCTCGGACGTCAGCCGGACGGTCCGCGAGGCCGGCGACTCCCTCGAGCGGGCGATCGCCGAGGTCCGCACGGTGACGGACCCGCTGCGCGTGGAGCTCATGTGCGCCGGGACGCACCCGTTCGCCCGGTGGGCGCAGCAGAAGGTCACGAACAAGCAGCGCTACGCGACGCTCATCGACCGCACCCAGTGGTGGGGGCGGCAGATGCTCATCTACGGCGTGCACGTCCACGTGGGCATCGAGGACCGGGCCAAGGTCCTGCCGATCCTGCGGGCGATGCTCACGACCTTCGCCCACCTGCAGTCGCTCTCGGCGTCGTCACCCTTCTGGGGCGGCAAGGACACGGGCTACGCCTCGAACCGCGCCCTGATGTTCCAGCAGCTCCCCACCGCCGGACTGCCCTTCCAGTTCGACCGCTGGGAGCGGCTCGAGGGCTACGTGGCGGACATGCTCCACACCGGCGTCATCGACGAGTTCAGCGAGATCCGCTGGGACATCCGCCCCTCGCCCCGCTTCGGCACCCTCGAGATGCGGATCTGCGACGGCTCCCCGAACCTCAGCGAGGTCCTCGCCCTGGCCGCCCTCACCCACTGCCTCGTGGAGCACTTCTCCACCCTCCTCGACGAGGGCCGCGAGCTGCCCGTCCTCCAGCCGTGGTTCGTCCAGGAGAACAAGTGGCGCTCCGCGCGCTACGGCATGGACGCGATCGTCATCCTCGACGCCGCCGGGAACGAGCAGCTCGTCACGGACGCGGTCCGCGACCTCCTCACTCGGCTTGAGCCTGTAGCCGA
>JBDIAU010000422.1:0-2777 GCA_039812565.1 Beutenbergiaceae bacterium | reverse complement strand
CGTCGAAGCGCCACAGCGACGGGTCGACCCGGGCGGCGTCGAGGATCCGCCCGTCCGCGCCCCGGTTCACGGCCCACAGGGACCAGCCGCCGAGGGCCACGTCCTCGATCGTCCAGACCATTCGCAGGTACGGGGAGGCGTCGGTGTCGGTGCGGTACAGGAACGTCGGCTGCTCGGCGAGCGCCGCGTCGCCGCGGTACGCCTTGAGGGGGAACCGGGCGATCGTCGTGCAGACCAGGTCGCGGGCCTCGGCGAACGCCGGCAGAGACATCGCCTCCCACCGCTGGGCCGGCATGAACGCGGCCGCGGCGCCGAGGTCGGCCAGGACGATGTTGCCCGCGAGCGCCGGGCCCGTCGGGGATGCGATCTGTGCGGGGACGCTCATCTGCGGCGACTGACTCAGAACGCCAGCCGCCAGGCGGAACGCGGAGAGGAACCCCATCGGTTCCGACGGTACCGGGTGGATCTGACAGACCGGGGATGCGGCGTCAGATTCGTTCTGACAGGCGTGTCGCGGTGCGTCAGATCAGACGATGATCACGCGCGCGCTGCTGCGGGGCTTCTGCTGGTCGTAGGCCCAGAGGGCGAACGAGCCGGCGACGACGGGTGAGATCTCGCCGTACCCGGGTCGGCGGCCGAACGCTCGCCCGTCGCGGCCGAGCGGGCGCCAGGAGGCGGACTCGACGGCGGACGTGAGGTCGGGCTGACCGAAGTGCACGATGCGGTCCTCGCGCACCTCGGTGGCGAGGAGCTGGGCGGCGCCACCGACGTGCAGGGTCTTGAGCGGCTCGACCTTGACCGAGGGGCGCAGCCGGCGCAGCTCGGCGGCGATGCTGACGTTCCCGCCGATCTCGTCGAAGACGACGGGCGCCTTCGCTGCGAGCGCTGCCTTGTGGGCGAAGCGGGCCACCCAGGAGACGCCGGGTCGGAAGGCGAGCACCTCGAGCCGGGCCTTGCCGTCGTCGCCGCGCCACGCCTCGACGACGGCGCAGCACGTCTGCTCCTTGGGTGCGTCGATCGCGATGACCGAGCGCCCCGGGCGCAGGGCCGGGAAGTCCGTGGCGCCACGCTCCCAGGCGTCGAGGTCGAGGGCGCCTGTGGCGGCGTCGGTGGGCCAGAGGCAGAGGTACTCGCGGGCGAAGCTGACGAGGTCCATCTTCGAGCGGCGCTTGCGGATGACGGCCATGGTGGTCAAGGACCCGATGCCGGGGTGGACGCGGCGCCAGACCCGCTCGTCGTCGGGGTCCTCGTCGTCGCGAGCGCAGTAGTCGAGGATCCCGAGGTCCCGGTCGGTGCGGTTGCGCCCGGCCTGCAGGAGCGCCCAGAACATGCCGTCCCGGACGCGGCCCGGGGTGCCGGCGACGATGAGCTGGGCGAGCGGGCCGCGGGTGTCTTGCAGGGGTCGGACGGCGTCGAGGAAGTCCTGGCCGCGCTGTCCCTCGTGCTCGCCGGCCTCGTCGATGACGATGTCGTCGGCGGCTGCCGAGCGGACGGCCGCGGCCTCGGGCGGGACCACCCAGATGCGGGACCCGTTGGCGAACTCGATGCGCTCCCGGCCGCCGTTGCGCAGGAGGCGCATGGTGCCGTCGCCGACGTCGGCGTTCACCTTCTCCGGGCGCCGGGGCTGGAAGCCGCCGTGGCCACGGGCCTCGAGGATCGAGCCGTGCTCGAGGATGATGCTGCTGGCGATGGTGCCGGACTGAGCGGTGACCACGCACTTGTAGCCCGGGCGGGTCATCGCCCGGCCGATCAAGACCGACCAGATGCTCGTCGTCTTCGCCGCGCGGCGCGGCATCTCGATGACGGCCGTGTCGAACCGAACGCCGGCGCCGCGGCGGGCTTCCAGGAGCCGAGAGACCCGTTCTCCCTGCGGAGTCAGGGGCATCCCGAGCATGTCGGCCCCAATCCGGGCGGCCGTGAGGTCCGTCGCGGCCGCCGTCGCCGAGGCGTACGTCGGCCTACCCACCGGGCCCCCTGGGCACACACACAAGGGGGGAGGACGCCACGCGCGGGCTGTCATGGCGATCCAAGAACGGGCTCACCACCGCGGACGGATCCTCCTCTCCGACTCCGGACGCATCCGAGCGCCGCCCGACGGCGCAGCCTGCGAGCGCCTGGCGTTGGTGATCTCAGCGCCGCGTCGACCGCCGGCCGAGAGGTTGCACGCGCTGTGCGCAGGCCACGTGTCGGTGCCGCCGAGCTCGCGCGGGACGGGCCAGTGGTCGACCTGCCACCCGTCGTGCGGCTTGGTCGGGTCGGGCACGACGGGCAGCCAGCAGCGGCAGCACGGGACCGGTAGGCGTGGCTTCCACCTCGCGCGCTCCCGTCGAACGTCGGCGCCGTGCCAGCCCTTGCTCACCGGCGTGCCCGCCGCTCGGCGAGGTAGTGCGCGTTGCACAGGCCCTTGGCCTTGACCGTCGCGTCGCAGCCCGGCACGGCGCAGACCTTCGCCTTCCGGGGCGGCGCGACGTACTGCGTGTGGGTGCCACGCTGGAAGGCGAGCGAGTAGTGCGACGCGCAGAGGCCTCGTGTCCGCGCTGGGCGGTCGCACCCGGCCTCCGAGCAGCGAGCGCCTTCCTGGTCGGCGCGCTTGGCCTGCTCGTAGTGGGTGGGGCACATGCCTCGCGCCTTGGCTGGGCCGGTGCAGCCGTCGACGGCGCAGGTCCCGACGACCCACTGTTCCCGGTACTTGGCGTAGTGGGTGGCGCAGAGCCCTCGAGCGTCGGCTGGTCGGCAGCACGTCGGCTCGGAGCAGTAGCCGCCGAAGTCGACCGTGA
>JBDIAU010000421.1:0-2777 GCA_039812565.1 Beutenbergiaceae bacterium | reverse complement strand
ACGGCGTCCACCCGCACCCGCCCGCCGATCGAGGCCAGCAGCACGATGAACCCGACGAGGCTGGCCAGGAGCAGGCCGACGGCGAGGACCACGGCCACCTGCGGCGCGAAGTCCTGACGCCCGAGCGAGCCGATGTCCAGGAGGCTGAGGAACGTGAACGTGATCGTGAGCAGGAAGATCGCGAGGATCACCTGGGTGGAGCGGGCCCGCAGGAAGTAGGTGACCGAGCGCGGCGAGTACTGCGACGAGCCGAACTGCAGGATGAGGACGACGAACGAGAAGACGAACCCGGTGAACGTCACCATCCCGCCGCCGATCGCGGCCAGGACCTGCCCGGCCGCAGCGGCGGAGACGAGCTCGAGGTCGCCCAGCTCGGCGACGGCCTCGTCGAGCTCCGCCGCGAGGTTCTGCAGGAGCAGCCCGGCCAGGACGCCGGCGAGCGGGATCACCCAGAACGCGCGCTCCCACCACAGCCGCAGGCGCGGCAGCGTCAGGCGTCGCACCGGGGCCGTCCGTGGCCGCGCGAGGTCATGCGGGCACGCTAGCGCTGCCGGGCGCCGGAGTCAGAGCACCTCGCGCCGGGTGAGGGCACGGAACGCGACGGCTCCGGGGGCGATGGGCAGCCAGAACGTCGCAAACCGGTAGAGGAACACGGCGGCGAGTGCGACGGCGGACGCCACCCCGAGGCCGGTGAGCGCGGCGAGGAGGACGGCCTCGACGGCGCCCACCCCGCCGGGCGTGGGCGCGGCGGCCGCGATGGTCCCCGCGGTGAGGGAGACGAGCGCGACGGCCGCGAAGCTCGCGCCGCCGCCGAACGCCTCGAGGGAGAAGTAGAGGCACGCGGCGTAGCCCAGCGGCAGGAAGACGACGCCGGTGAAGAGGGTGACGAGCTTGCCGGGGTTGCGCACGACGCCGTGCATCGCGTCGAGGGAGGAACGGACGGCGGGCACGACGGTGCCGCGGATCGCGGCCCGTACGCGCGGGATCGCGAGCGTGACGCCGACGGCGACGAGCACCGCCCCGGCGACCGCGGCCACCACCCCGGCCGGGGGGAGCCGGTCGAGCTCGTCGGCGAGCGCGCCCGTCCGCCCGGCCCACACGGCGAAGATCATCAGCAGGAGGAGGTGGACCACCAGCACCGCGGCCTCCTTGGCGGCGCTCGCGGAGACCGCGACCGGTGTCGCGAACCCGCGCTTCTGCAGGTAGCGGACGTTGAGGCCCACCTGGCCGACGCCCGGCGGGGCGAACGTCGCGACGAAGGACGCCGCCAGTGCGACGGCGCCGGCCTCGCCGACGGGGATCCGCCCCGGCGTGCCGCCGGCCAGGCCGAGAGCCGCACCGACGTAGGTCGCGGCGGAGGCGAGCAGCACGGGCACGAGCCAGCGCACGTCGGCGTCGCGCACGGTCGCGAGCATCCCGGGCAGGTCCGTGAGCTGCGGCGCGAGCACGTAGACGGCGACGGCGAGCATCACCGCGGTGACCAGCACCCGCGGCTTGATCCGCTCGACGTCCTCGAACCTCGGACGCTCGACGCCGGTCACGGCGCAGACCTCGTCGACGAGCGGGCGCAGGCCGTCGGGCCGGGCCTTCGTCGCGGCTCGGGTGGGCGCGGACAGGGCGGCCGGGACGAGCCGCGCGACCGCCGTCGTCAGCGGCGCCGGGCCGAGGACGTGGACGGCGGCGGCGACGGCGCGCTGCGGGCCGACGCGGGCGCCGGTGGCCGCGAGCAGCTCGGCCACGTCCCCGGCGAGCACCTCGTCGGTCGCGGCCGGCTCGCCGAGGTCGAGGTCCCGGACCCAGACGCGGCCGTCGTCCGCGAGGACGAGGCTGCCCAGGTGCAGCGCCCGGTGCGCGACCCGGGCGGCGCGCAGCAGGGCGACCTGCTCCCAGCAGCGCGTCAGCACGCCGTCGGTGAGCGCGTCGTCGTCGGCGTCCGCCAGGGCGGCGCCCGGGACGGCGTCCGCGGCGAGGAGGACCTCGCCGGCCGGGGCGCGGGCGATCGCCCGGACCAGGGGAACGTCGACGCCCTTGGAGCGGGCGAAGAGGGCGAGCATGGCCTCGGCGGCGACGGCCCGCTCGGGGGAGGAGAACGCGGCGTCGTCGCCCACCCCGCGCAGCCGCAGGCGACGGTAGGCGCGGTACAGGCGCGAGCGGTGCCAGTCGTGCTCGTCCACCACCTTGACGTCCACGGCGCCGTCCCCGCTGCGGGCCGTGTAGTCCCACTCGGGGCGGCCCGAGGCGGGCGTCAGGTCGGTGACGTCGAGGCCCGCCGCGGCGAGCGTGCCGGCGACGCCCGCGGGGGTGAGGACCTGGGTGCTGCGGCCGAGGGCGAGGAGCAGCGCGCTGCCGACGGCGCCCCCGACGCCGACGGCGAGCACCACCCCGACCGAGGGCGTGGTCGCGGTGAGCAGGTGGACGACGGCGAGCACGCCGAGCAGGGACCAGACCAGCCGCCGCCACCGCGGACCGATCCCCGGGCGCAGCACGGCGGCGATCGCGGTGTACGACGCGAGCACGCCGGTGGGCGGCCAGTCGGTCCCGGGGAAGGTCTCGGACGGGGGGCCGGCGGTCTGGGCGGCCAGGCCGAGCGCTCCGGCGGCGGCCGCGTAGGCCAGCGGGGCGAGGACGAGAGCCAGCGCGCCGCGGCCCAGCGCGCCGAAGCGGCGGGTCACCAGGAGCACCACGGGCGTGCCGGTCGCCAACACCAGGACGAGCACCTGGAGCGCGCCGATCGCGAAGAGCGTCGCCGCGCGCGGGACGGCGCTCAGCGCGCCGGC
>JBDIAU010000420.1:0-2781 GCA_039812565.1 Beutenbergiaceae bacterium | reverse complement strand
CGCGGCACCCCCGCCAGCGGCGGGTACCAGTCGTAGCCGCCCAGCACCTCGTCCGCGCCCTGGCCCGACTGCACCACCTTGACGTACCGGGAGACGTCCTGGCTGAGCAGGTAGAACGCGACGCAGTCGTGGCTGACCATCGGCTCGCTCATCGCGTGCACGGCCGCGTCGATCCCGGGGAGCAGGCGCGAGGTGTCGATGCGGATCTGGTGGTGGTCGGTGCCGAAGTGCCGGGCGACCAGGGAGGAGTACGCGAACTCGTCGCCGGACTCGCCGCCCGCGGACTCGAAGCCGATGCTGAACGTCCGGAGCCCGTGCTGGCCGGCCTCGGCGAGCAGCGCCACCACGAGGCTGGAGTCGATGCCGCCGGACAGCAGCACCCCGACCGGGACGTCGGCGACCATCCGCCGCTCCACGGCGCGCCGCAGCGCCGCCAGCAGGGCGTCCTGCCAGTCGCGCTCGTCGAGGTCCGCGCGGGCCGCGTCGCGCGTGAAGCTCGGCCGCCAGTACACGTGGTCGGTCTGGACGCCGTCGGGCTCGACGACGCGCACGGTCGCCGGGGGCAGCTTGCGCACGCCGGTCAGGATGGTGCGCGGCGCCGGCACCACCGAGTGGAAGGTCATGTAGCAGGCGAGCGCGTCCCGGTCGACGGACGTGTCGACGTCGCCCCCGGCGAGCAGCGCGGGCAGGGTCGAGGCGAACCGCAGCCGGTCGCCGCGCTCGGCGAGGTAGAGCGGCTTGATGCCGAGCCGGTCGCGCGCCAGGAGCGCCCGCCCGGTGGCGTGCTCGACGACGGCGAACGCGAACATCCCGTGGAAGTGCTCCACGCAGTGCCGCCCCCACCGGGCGTACGCCTTGCCGATCACCTCGGTGTCCGAGGTCGAGAAGAACCGGTGACCGGCCGCCTCGAGCTCCGCGCGGAGCTCCCGGTAGTTGTAGATGCACCCGTTGAAGGCGGTCGTGAGGCCGAGCTCCGGGTCCGTCATCGGCTGGGAGCCGGCGGCGCTGAGGTCGATGATCGAGAGGCGCCGGTGGCCGAGGGCGGCGCCGTTGTGCGCCCACGTGCCGCTGGCGTCGGGCCCCCGCGGCGTCAGGCACCGGGCCATCCGGTCGACGGCGCCCACGTCCGCCGGGCGCGAGTCGAACCGCAGCTCACCCGCGAGTCCGCACACGGGCACTCCTCTCCGTCGCGGTCCCGGCCACGATCCAGGTGTCCTTCGCCCCGCCGCCCTGCGACGAGTTCACGAGCAGGCTGCGCGGCGGCGCCACCCGGGTCAGGGCGATGTCGGCCAGCACGGCGTCGTCGGGGCCGGTGCCGGTGACGTGGACGAACGCCCGCAGGTCGACGCGCCGCGGCTCGAGGCGGCCGCCGTTGAGTGTCGGCAGCGAGGACAGCGGGACGACCTCCTGGGCGACCCAGCCCGCGGGGTTCGCGGCGATCGCGGCGCGGCGTGCCGCCACCTCGCCGGCGTCGGCCACGGGCCCGATGAGCACCCCGCGGCCGCCCTCGCCGTCGACCGGCTTGGTCACGAGCTCGCCCACCCGGCCGAGGACGATCCGCCGCTCCGCCTCGTCCAGCGGGCGATAGGTCGGCACCGACTCGAGCGCGGGCTTCTCGTCCAGGTAGTAGGAGATGAGGTCGCCGATGACGGCGTACATGGCCTTGTCGTCGGCGATCCCGTTGCCCGGGGCGTTGGCGAGGAGGACCTCGCCCGCCGCCGCGGCCGCCATGATGCGGGCGCCGACGTCGTCGCCCGCGGAGTCCCGCAGGTCCACGAGCTCGCCGTCGAGGCGCAGGTAGAGGGCGTCGATCCGGGCGCCGTCGGCCCGGTGCACCACGTGCCGGCCGACGACGGCGACGTCGTCCGCCCCGACGAGCAGGAGGTCGAGCTCGCGCGCGAGCCGCCGGTGCTCGTACCAGGCCCCGCTCCGCGGGCCGCTGGACAGCAGCGCGCCCGTGCGACCGTCGCCCGGCCCGAGCAGCGCCCGGCGCAGCGAGCCGAGGCTGTCCCGCGGGTCGAGCAGACCCTCGGGGCGCGGGAGGTCGGGCACGACGGCGTCCATGAGCTCCCGCACCGCGAGGGCGTACGCGGTGCCGCTCGGGGCGCGGGCGTTGTCCTCCAGCACCCGCCAGCCGCCGAACTCGTTGCGCACGACGTCGAACCCGATCACCGGTGCGCGGACGGTGCCGCGGGGCAGCGTCGTCGCCTCGTGCCGCCAGCCGGGCGCGGCGCAGATCCGCTCGGGCAGCACGCCGTGGGCGAGGATCGCCTGGTCCGTGTAGATGTCCTGGAGGAACGCCTCGATCGCGCGGGCGCGCTGGGTGAGGCCGACCGCCAGCTCGGACCACTCGTAGCTCGTCACGACGCGGGGGAGCAGGTCGACCGTGAACGGGCGCTCCTGCCCGGCCACCATGAAGCCGACGCCGTGGTCGCGGACCCACGCGTCGCGCGCCGCCTTGCGGTCGGCCACCGCGGCGGCGGGCAGGCTCGTGAGGTGGTGGACGACGTCGCGGTACGGCTCCCGGGCCCGCGACCCGAGCCGGATCGCCTCGTCGCCCGCGCGGGACGGGTACGCGCGCAGCGCGGGGTCCATCGGTGAGATGCCCGACGCCGGCCCGTGCGTCTCGCTCAACACGAGGTCGACGACGTCGTCGATGAGGCCGCTCTCCGCGTACGCCGCCCGCTGCCGGTCCGCCGACGTCCCGCGCGTCAGGAGCGCCTCGGTGAGCTCGCCGACCTCCTCCTCGTCGCCCAGCTCGGCGAGCCGCGGCCGCAGCCG
>JBDIAU010000419.1:0-2783 GCA_039812565.1 Beutenbergiaceae bacterium | reverse complement strand
GCTTGTCGGTGTTGATCTCCTCCTCGCCGGTGCCGAAGTTCGCCGGCCCGCCCGGGTAGGAGGTGCCGAGGGTGTACATCCAGATGTCCTGGTTCGGCTGGCCGTCGACGTTGAAGTCGTCGCGCATCGCGACGGTGACGGAGCCGGAGTCGGCCGCAGCCGGTCCGGCGGTGACGGCCGCGCCGAGCGCGACCGAGGTCAGGGTGGTGGCGAGGGCCGCGAAGATCGCTGCGCCGGCACGCCGTCGTGACGTCATGGTGGGTCTTCCTCCGAGTGGTGGGGCCCTGCGTGGGGGGCTCGCCGGGGAGGGGCGAGCGATGGGGCGCAGGGCGGGCGATACGCCGCGGGGGGTGCGGCGCGACGCCTTCGGTTGATCGGGCCGTGGCGGGTGGGCGCGCGCCGAGGGGCTCGCGCCGGTGGGGGGAGCGGTCGAGCGGGTGGTGCCTGATACCTCTCCCGTCGGCACGGGCGGCGCTGGCATGAGGTGTTGGCGCCAGAACGATGGGACCGGTCTCAGAACGCGGCGTGTCGGCTCGGCGTGTCGCTCGTGGGACGCCGATCGAGGGGGCAGCGGTCCGGGCGCCGCGCCGGACAGCAGCCGCGCGCGCTGCCGCCGGAGGTCGAGGACGCATGGCGCCGCTGCACAGAGTGGCTGCCTGCGCCCCAGGAGGTCGTGGGGTCCCTCGTCCGGTCCCGCACCCGCCTGTCACGATGGGGTGTCACGTCTCGAACGGGGCAGGGAGGCACAATGCGCCGAGCTCTTGTCACCGCCGTCCTCATCCTCGGGGCCTGGGGTCTCTCGGCGTGTGCGACGCCGCTGGACCCCGGCCCCACGGTCACGCAGGAGCGGGACGTCAGCGGCGCCGATGCCGTGACGCTCGCCGGCGTCGGGCGGCTCGACGTCACCATCGGCCCGACGGCGTCCTTGGAGATCACGGCCGGGGAGCGGCTGATGGACCGCATCACCTCGGACGTCACCGACGGCACGCTCGTCCTGGACGTCCGACCGGGCCCGAACGTGGGCCTCGGGAACATCGAGTACCGGCTCGTGCTGCCCACCGTCGAGAGCGTCACGGTGAGCGGGGCGGGCGACGTCGATGCGAAGCTCGACCGGTCGCCGTCGTTGAGCGCCCTGCTTGCCGGTGCGGGTGACATCACCGCCGCGGGTGTCGACGTCGACGACCTCACCGTCACGGTCAGCGGTGCCGGAGCCGTGAACCTGAGCGGCTCAGCCGGTCGACAGCGGGTGGAGATCTCCGGGCTCGGTGGCTACCGAGGCGCCGAGCTGAAGTCCGGCGATGCCGAGGTCCTGGTCAGCGGCGCCGGCAGCGCGTCCGTCACCGTGACCGGCAACCTCGACGCCACCGTGACGGGTGCCGGCTCGATCACGTACTCGGGTTCGCCCAAGGTCACGAGCACGGTCACCGGCGTCGGGTCGGTTCGACAGGCCGAGTAGGCGGCCGCCGACCAGGGTCCCCGCCCCCGAGGATGGTCAGAACGCGGCGTCGAAGAGCGCCTGAAGCTCGGCGGTGGCCTCACCGCTGTAGCCGCACAGGTTGACGGTCCCGTCGACGGCCGTGACGAGGTACGAGACGCCCTCGCGGAAGTCGATCTCGCCGATGAGCGCGGCGTGTGCGCCCGGCGGGATCGCGAGGACGACCTCGCCGGGTCCGCTCCCCGCGTACCAGCGCTCGACCCGCATGGACACGGTGTCGTCCCCGACGTCCGTGACCGTGCCGGCGAAGGCGGGCGACATCTCGGCGAGGTACTCGGCCGTGAGGGGCAGGCAGGACGCCATCGCACCGCCGGTGTCCGGCATCGTCAGCTCCAGCGGGTCCTCGGACCCGCCGCTCGTGCTGCACCCGGCGAGCAGCACCCCGGCGACGCCGGCCGTCACGGCACCCGCGCGGACGTGACGGACGGGTCGGGATCCCCGCCTCCGCGACGTGCCAGGTGCTCCGGGCTGGACGACTGTGGTTCGCATCGAGTCCTCCCTCGGTTGTGCGCGGTCCTCACCCGGTATGTGTCGGACCGGCCGCGAACCTTGCGCGGGACGCGGATGACGCGACCCGCCGGTTGCGTGCGGGACGAGGAGCCCTTCCGGTAGCCGCTTCTCGGTTGGAGCCTGGAGTGGTGGCCGGGGTGGCGGGCCGAGGGCCGGAGACGGGGCCTCGCCCGTCCGTAGACGGCGGAGGCGCCTCGGGTCGGGCGCGGTTCGCGGACAACCTCAAGACGATCCTGATCGCGGCGATCATCGCCGGGCATGCGGTGATCGGGTACGCGGCGTCGACGGACGCGTGGTCGTACTCCGACGTGCGGGAGGCGACGTTGTCGCCGGTGGTGGAGGCCGCCGTCGTACCCCTGCTGTTCGGGGCGGCGTTCGTGATCCCGTTGCTGTTCCTGCTCGCCGGACTGCTGACGAGGCCGTCGCTGGAACGCAAGGGCCTCGGCGCCTACGTCCGTGACCGCCTGCTGCGCCTCGGGGTCCCGTTCGTGGTGTTCGCCCTGGTGCTGTGGCCGCTGCTGGAGTACGCGCTGTTCCGGTGGCTGGACGGGGCGCCTGGTCTGGGCGAGTACCTGCGGGCGGAGGGCAGCCTGGACACGGGCGTCCTCTGGTTCGTCGGGGTGCTGCTGATCTTCTCCCTGGCGTACGCGGGTGCGATCGGCGCCGCGGGTGTGATCGGCGCCCGGGGCCTCCGCCGCGCGGCGGAACCGCGGGCGGAGGCGCGGGAGATCCGGACCGGTCACCTGCTCGTGCTCGTCGTCGCGGTCGCCGTGGCGAC